>JBAZXC010000004.1 GCA_041660065.1 Parcubacteria group bacterium
TATGGATGGTTTCCTCTATTGTGTTTCTTCTCATAGAATTTATGGTAATGATGATGCAAATATGCATCCCACCATATCACATGAGATCTAAAACCTAAAGGTAACCCTAATTGCTGCAATTGTAACACTTTTTTAAAAGAATATGTTGATATAATGATCATGAATACACCTCTAAAATACCGTGATATAAAAAAAGAGTCCCGCTTCACGATTAACGTAAAGCAGGAGCAGGGGTGGATGTGTACTACGGTGGCTGGGGGATATTATGAACGATGTTACGTTCGTCAAAGGTTATTCTGGTACTCTATGACGGTGATGCTCTTATTTTATAACAGATGGCGTTTTGTTGTCAAGTTGTGTGTATTTGCTACAATCTGATAGGGTTTTTAGTGTAAAAATAGCATATTATGAAAAAGCGACGGATCATTTTGGCATCGACGTCACCACGACGCAAAGAACTATTGGAGCAGATCGGATTGGATTTTGAGATCATGCCAAGCGCATATGAGGAGGACATGCATATGAAAATGAGCAATGCGCGATTGTCGGAAGTTTTGGCATATGGCAAGGCTGTGGATGTTGCCAAAAAAGTGCAGGATGGTGTGGTGATCGGATCAGATACATTTGTTACATACAATGGTGTGAGAATGGGCAAGCCAATAAACAAGAAGGAAGCGGTAAAAATGTTGCAGACGATCTCGGGGCAGTGGGTCACGATCTATTCCGGTATCGCGATCATTGATACAAAAACCAAAAGGGAATACATCGCACATGAGATCACAAAAGTGAAGATCAAAAAACTTGTACAAAAAGAAATTGTCACATACATCAAAACAGGAGAGCCGTTGGATAAGGCGGGTGCTTTTGCGATCCAAGGACGCGGGGCTACATTCATTGAAAAGATCTCCGGTTGCCATACCAATGTCATCGGATTGCCACTCCATCGACTGTATCTCGGCTTACAAAAACTTGATATTGCTGTATGAGGAGCATGGCATGGTTTACAATTATACGCGGGCATGATATAGTAGTGTCATATATACACTAAATAACATCTTATGAAGATCAAACACAACAAAAAAAATGATGATGTGATCATCGGTCCCGCACTTGCTGTGGATACGATGATCTTTGCGATACGCCAAAGAAAATTGTGTGTACTTCTCATTCAAATTGGCACGGGCGCATATAAGGATCAGTGGGCGCTTCCTGGGGGTATTGTGCAAATTGATGAAACGCTGGATCAGGCGGCACAAAATGTTTTGGCAAAGAAAGCGGGCATCAAAGGACTGCATTTGGAACAGCTTTATACATTTAGTGATGTGCATCGCGATGTGCGAGGCAGGATTGTGTCAACGGCATATTTTGCTCTTGTGGATAGTGATAAATTTGCTGTGGAAACCATGGATTATTATATTGCGATCGAATGGCATGACGTGGATAAATTGCCGAAAATGGCTTTTGATCACAAGGAGATGATCTGTTATGGCGCAGAGAGATTGCGTGCCAAGATCGAATATTCCAACATTGTCTATGGTTTATTGCCTAAGGAATTTACGCTTACGGAGATGCAGGATGTGTATGAAGCGATCATTGGGCATGTAATAGACAAAAGAAACTTTCGCAAAAAAATCCTCTCTTTACATATTCTCACAGAGACAGCTAAAGAGCGTTCTGGTGCGAAAAACCGACCGGCGAGACTCTATCGATTCAAAAAACGGCAATTGGTCTTTACGGATTAAACCAAACAAAAAACGAATGACAAAATCATTCGTTTTTTGTTTGGTAAAGAATTGAAAAAAGCTTGATAAATACAATGAAATGTTGAGATATGCACAGGATTACTTCGTGTACACTTGACACGATATAAACCATGTGCTAGGATGAGGTCAGATATGTGTAATAAATACACTAACTAAAAAAGTACCTTATCCAAAAAAGAAGAAACACGACAAATCTCACAAAACTGAGGAAGGTTTTTCTCGAGACCCTTTCTCTCTCTGTGATATGCACAATGTGCGTTAGTCGTGTTTCTCACATTGTCACATATATCACGGAGAGATCTATAAGGATCTCGGCAAAAAGCCTGGCTCATGTGGGAGTACGGGCTTTTTGTATCTTAACAATTACATAACGAGGAGGATGGATCATGCAACTGAATGACTATCGAACACTTTTTGGCAAGAAGCAATATGCGCAGGTTACGGGGCTGTGCGGACGGATCATTCGCGGTACTAAACCGGAAGACTTCGCAACGCTCACTGACGATCCCGCGCGCAAACTGGTCATGCTCATGGGTCCGGATGGATTGCAAAAGATCATGGACAAGACCGGTTATGAAGCACTTGTGGCGATCGGCTATGAACCGAACTATATTGTGCGAAAAGTGGTGGATGAAGGGAATCAATTCAAGCTGGTGGTATTTGCAGAAGGTGGTGAAGCGAAGCTGGCAACCTGGGATAACGTCGCTGCAGTTGTTGCGGCGGTGTATCCGCGAATTGCTGGCAATCTCTATCAAAATCTCGACGTACTCAAAAGATCATCTTTTGCACAAATCGAGAAACAAGCGGGATTCAGTTTTGCAGATGTTGATAAGGCAGGATCACAAGATGATCGCTTCATGACGTATGAGCGATTTCTCGTGAGCAACGGCGATATGATCGCTACACGTGCCTTTCTGTATTTTACAGTGCATTTGCGGGAACTGTTTTCCGGTGATGGTTACACCTATGATGCTGCCGGTAATCGCGGACTTATGGAGTACATTGTGCCCAATAAACCGCTCGATATGCTGGGAGATCATGATGTGATCGCTATGCCGATAAAAATTCCAACACAACCAATCATGAATAACAAAGGGAGAAAAAACATGAACATTCAATTACTGATCATCGATCCACAAAACGATTTCATGGACATGTCGGAATCCACTCTGCCTGTTGCCGGTGCTGTTGCGGACATGCAACGCACTGCTACGCTGATCGACCGTGTAGGGAAAAAGCTGGCAGATATCCACGTGACTTTGGATAGTCACAGACTTCTGGATATCGCACAGCCTGCATGGTGGGTAAATGCGCAGGGCAATAACCCAGTGCCGTTTACCATCATCTCTGAAGATGATGTGGCTAACGGGATTTGGACGCCACGTAACCCGCGGTTTCGGGAACGTGCACTGCGATATGTGGCAGACTTGGCTCGCGGCGGAAAATATCCGCTCTGCATATGGCCGCCACACTGTTTGATTGGTACCTGGGGACACAATGTACAAGTTGATCTCAATCGTGCTCTGCAGGACTGGTCAAAAAAGGAATTTGCCATGGTGGATTATGTGACCAAGGGATCCAATCCATGGACTGAGCACTATGGAGCTCTCATGGCGGAAGTGCCTGACCCGGAAGATCCAAGCACCATGCTCAATCGTGATTTTCTCACCATGCTGCAAGAGGCGGATATCGTCGCTGTTGCTGGTGAAGCACTCAGTCACTGTGTGAAAGAAACCGTGACCCAGATCGCTGACAATATCGGAGATGAACACATTAAAAAGTTCGTTATTTTGATGGACTGTTCCTCTCCTGTTGGGGCAGTGCCTGGTGGACCGGACTTTCCGGCAATTGCCGATCAGTGGTTGCGGGACATGGAAAAACGCGGCATGAAATTGATGCGTTCTGATGAATTTCTGCGATAAATAAACAGAATAACACACAATGAGGAGGTAGTATTATGCCACGGCTCAATGATGATATGGAATTTGGTAAGATTGGCGGTGCAAATGGATTTGGTTTCTCAGGTGTTCGTACTGAGCATCTCGGTGCAACCGAATACACACTTGTCACGATCGCGATCGATGTCACAGGTTCTGTCGGCGGTTTCGAAGCCGAATTGCTGCGTTGTCTCAAGACCGCAGTCGATGCGTGCAAGAAATCTCCCAGATCCGATAATCTGCTTTTGCGGGTCATCCTCTTTTCCACGGTATTTTCCAATGGTGTGGATGAGTTGCACGGGTTCAAACCGCTTGCTGATATTGATCCGCAAAAGGAATATGGGCAACTGAGGACTGGGGGTGGGACACCGCTGCGTGATGCATGTTACAGCGCGATCGGCGCCATGAATGCTTACGGCAAAAAACTTTCCGATGATGACTTCGGTGTTAATGCGATTGCTTTTATCATCACTGATGGTGACGATAATGCATCCGCGGCAACCGAAAATATGATCAAACAGGAGATCGTTCAGGCTGTTTCTGGCGAGATCTTGGAATCCATGATCAGCGTACTCATCGGGATCAATGCTGCAGCATACAAGAATGAACTGGAGCAATTTCAACAAAATGTGGGCATCACACAGTATATCGATGCTGGTGATGCTACCGCAGGAAAACTGGCACGTTTGGCGGATTTTGTCAGTCGATCTATTGCATCGCAATCGCAAGCAATGGGCACTGGTGGACCGAGTCAAAATATCTCCGCAACGATCTAATGATATTGCGGGTACATAAACAGTGCGGGCACACAATCATCGATTGTTGTGCCCGTTTCATTTTTTGGAGGAATGTATATGAAACATGTAGACGAATATTATGCGATCGGTGTGCAGCATCGTGCAGATGGAAAGCCGTGTCAGGATCATGCACTCTCGGGATATGATGCAGATGATAATGTGTATGTCAGTATTGCCGACGGATGTTCTGGCGGTGGAGCAACTGATATGGGTGCACGTATTGTGAATTATGCGACGGTACAAGCACTCAAAAATATGATCTTATGGCACAGACATCACGATGTGATATCTGGTGTGGTGACAGATGTCGCCAGTCAACGACTATTGACCATTGATCGTGTACACAGAGAATTGCATATGCAATACAATGATCTCCTCGCAACAAATATCTATGCACTCAGTGTAAAAAATTATACCTACGTACATGTGGTGGGTGACGGGGTGGTGGCAGTAGTCGCGGTAGATGGCAGCATAGATGTATGGCGGTATCTCTGGGCGGATAATACGCCGTATTATCCGGCGTATGACTTGGGTCGTCAGGAACAATTCATCCTTGCACACGGTGGAGATGGAGCACAGACGCGTCTGACGCAAGAGCAATGGGTCATTGATCCGGTAGGTGCCGTGAAACCAGTAGCTGTAAAAAATCATACGATCGCGCAGGGTATGCGCGGTGTGACGATCGATCTGTCAGAACGAGTAAAAGACGATCTGGTCAAAAGTATCACGATATTCTCTGATGGGGCAGAACTAGTGGATGGGTTGTCGTGGTCAGATGTTGTGTCACAAAGTGTGGCATATAAGAACGTCAAAGGGGCATTTGTTAAGAGGCGTATGATGCGACTCATTAAGGATGTGTCCAGAGAACACAGAGGACCACTTGATGATATCGCCTGTGCAACGATTCATTTTTCTTGAGCAATACAGAAGGAGGTAATGATCATGACAAAGATCACGCGAAAAACCGATGTGATGTTGGAAGGGCGAGGTATGATCTCTCTGCAGCCATGTGATCACATGATCACAGGCGGCGAAGGATCGATCTACAAGAAAAACAATACAGTCATTAAGCTTTATACAGACTCGGATAAGATGATCCGTGACGGTATGGATGCAAAGATCATCGCACTGAAGCGTGTGGAGCATCCGTTTATCGTGACGCCGGAAGGTATGGTAAAAGACGTGATGGGAAAACCGATCGGATATTATATGCCATATGTCACAGGTGAGCCGATCACACGGGTTTTTACAAACGATTATCGTGCGCGCACGCAGTTTGCCGATGATGATGCACATATGCTTGTGGATCATATGCGAACAGTTGTGCAACACGTGCACAGCAAGCGGATCGTCATGGCGGATGCCAATGAGATGAATTGGTTGGTGGATGATCTTAAGAAGCATGCGCCAGAGCCGCGAGCAATTGATGTTGATGCGTGGGCGATCGATCGGTGGCGTGCACGTGTGATCATGCCGTCGATCCGTGATTGGCATGCAAAAGTATTTGATGAGCTGAGTGACTGGTTTGCGTGGGGCATAGTGACATTTCAAGTGTATGCGGGTATCCATCCATATAAGGGACGATTGTCAGGATATGCACAACATGATCTCGCAAAACGCATGCAAGACAACGCCTCGGTATTTCATAGTGATGTCCGACTTAATCATGCTGTACGGGATTTTGGACGTATACCAAGCGGTTTGCGTCAGTGGTACGAAGAGGTTTTTGCCAAAGGTAAGCGAGTAGTACCTCCATCACCGTTTGATGTAGGAAAGATCGTACCAACACGAGGACGTATTGCACATACACAAGTTACTGCAAAAGGTATGCTTGTGTTTGATAAGATGTACGAGAGTACGTCACACATTACGCGTATCTTTGATGGTGGTGTGGTGCTTTGTGCAGATGGTGTACTTGTAGATGTGGTACGTGGTAAAAAGATCTGTACTGTGACGAAAAAAAATGTTGCGATCGTGGTGCAGCATGATGGTTGGTTCGTTGCAGAGTGTGAAAATGACACATTGATGTGTCGGTTCGTGGATCTGTATACTGGTCGTGAAGAAATTGTCGATACGACGATCTCCGCACGCAATGTGATGAGTATGGGTGAAAGGATGTTTGTCGTGACCGAACGTGGTCTGACAGAGATAATGCTCACACGCATGAAAAGATCACTGCTCTCAATGGGTAATACATGGCAGACGCTTCCATATGCCACACAGTGGTTTCATGGTGTGGGCGTGGAAAATGTCATGGGAAACATACACGTGATCGCACCGTTTGGTGATCGCGCGTGCGCGACGATCCGTGTCAAAGAATTGGACGGATTGGTACCAATTGCCGGTTATGGGGGCACGCGATTTATCACGATCATCACATTGGATACGCAAGGCATGTATCACAAACATGAATTTCATTTTGATGCGGCATATCGTGCGTACACCATATGGAGTGATGTGGTGGATAGTGCGGAGCTGGTTATCACAGCGCTACCAAAAGGTGTGTGTGCAACGATCGTTGAAGATGGAGCTCTGGATATCTTTGTACCGTCAAATGGCGCCCATACAAAAGTATCCGATGGACTCATAAAGACCGGTACGCATCTGGTGCATATCGATAATACGGTAATCTATGTCGATGACCGCACTGTGTGGCGCGTGCGGATGAAATGAACACAAATAAGGAGATAACAATATCACCGCTTTTCAAATGAAAGGCGGTGTTTTTTGATTACTTCGTGTACACTTGACACGATTTAAGACGTGTGCTAGGATGACTGTAGGGGTGTATATAATACACTAAGTAAAGAAGAAATTTGTACATTTCAACAACTAAAGAAACACGACAAAACTCACATGTGAGGAAGGTTTTTCTCGAGACCCTTTCTCTCTGTAATAGCGTGCGTTAGTCGTGTTTCTCATGCAATTACAGAGAGATCAATAAGGATCTCGACAAAAAGCCTTGGCTCCGATGAGTACAAGGTTTTTGGTTCTTTGACAATATACACATGTAACGATTGAAGAGGTGAAATCATGAAAATTGCACTTGGCGGTACTGCAGCTAATCCTGCGCACTATGGACACAAAAGACTTGTGGAAACGATCATCAATTTAAATTGTTTTGATAAGATCGCATGGATCGTCTCGGGAGATCGACCAGACAAACCAGAATTACTTTCGGCAATCGATCGCTGGCGTATGATGAAACTTCTTGTCACAGATGATCGTGTGGATGTCACGTATGAGGAAGGAGTGGCAATGCCGACGGCGGGAGTGATCCGTAAGGCGCAAAAAGATTTTCCGCTTGCAGATATTGTATGGTATTGCGGTTTGGATCATTTTGTTGCTCGTGAGGAGTTCGATGGACGATGTAATATTGAAGGATTTTGGCATGAAGGAGAGTGGTTGATGGAAAGACAGCATTTTCTGATCGTAAAAAGAAAAGGTCTGGAACGATCAGTAATCCGCTATCCAAAAAAATACACTGTGATCGATGGTGATATACCGGAGATTTCCAGTACACTCATCCGCCAGCGTCTCGCAAAAGGATTGGACAATACGCCATATACAAGTCAGGCAGTATTGAACTATATCGCACAAAAACAACTATACATGTAAGGAGAAAGATCATGAACACAAAAAAAGACAGCATGCTGTTTGGCAAAGCAGATGAACCGATCATTACAACTCTCATGGAAGTGGATACTTACAAATTTCTGATGATGTATTTCATTTGGACGTATGTACCGTTCATGCGAGTGACATTCGCGTTTACCAATCGTACGATTAAAGTCGTACTTGGTGATCACGTGTCCGTGGAGCGTCTCAAAGAAGAGTTGTCCGCAGTGCGCACAATGCGCATTACGGATCGGATCGTCGATTACCTGCGAGCCAAAGGAATTTTTTCTGAAGAATTTCTGGCGGATATTCGCACGATCGTGTTGCCAGAACCGCAGATCA
The DNA here is from genome assembly GCA_041660065.1 of Parcubacteria group bacterium. Classification (NCBI taxonomy): domain Bacteria; species Parcubacteria group bacterium. The sequence continues at coordinate 8,458 of JBAZXC010000004.1, forward strand.
TCAAGAGAGAGGACGGTCAGTTCGACATCACCGTGAGCGGTATATGGTATCAGGTGACATTGTGGGAAACGATCATTTTGGCAATCGTCAATCAGTTATATGCGGAAAACGTGATCGGTTATGATCCGGCTTTCCAGCAAAAAGTGATCGCCGAAGGAGAAAAACGATTATTGGAAAAAATTGCGACCTTGCAAAAGACCGATATCCGTTTTCTCCAGTTCGGATTACGTCGGAGGCTCTCTGGCTGGTGGGAACAGCATGTAACGGAAATGGCGTTGGATCGTATGCCACAAAACATTGTCGCAGTATCTAACGTTGCACTCGCTGACCGAGTTGGTGTTCCGTGGGGTGGTACCAATGCACATGAATTGTACAGTGGCTTCTATGCACTGCGATGTTATGAAAACAATGATATTGCACGGTATGCACAGTATGAAGTGCTGGAAAAATGGCAGGCATTATATCCGCAAAATTTGCGAATCATGTTGCCAGACACATTCGGCTCTCAACAATTCTTTGCCGGATTGCCACAGGAACTTGCTGAAAACTTTCGTGGTGCGAGGCAAGACTCTGGTGATCCGATCGTATTTGGTCACATGCTCATCGAGATGTATCGACGTCTGCGTATCGACCCTAAGACGAAGACACTTCTATTTAGCGACGGGTTGGATGTTACGGAGATGGTGCGATTGCAAGATGCTTTCGCGCAGATGATCACAGTGTTATTTGGCTGGGGGACGAACTTCACCAATGACACGGGCTTTCTCAAGCCGATCTCGATCGTGATGAAACTCATCGAGGCAGCAGGCAATCCCGCGGTCAAACTGAGCGACAATCTCGCCAAAGCAATGGGAAAGCCAGAAGCGATCATGATGGCTAAAAACATCTTCGGGTACACCAATACTTTCACGCAACAATGTGTATATTAAAAAACTGTGGCAAAGAAAAAACACTTTCTTTGCCCAACTCTTCGTGCATATCTTTGTGAGGTGTGCAGGAAAAAGTTGGAGATGATCTTTAACAATTAAATAATATAAGGAGAAAGCCATGAAGATATTGCCGGTATTGGGTCAACAAGACGGTGTCCAGGAATATTGGGCAGAGATGCAAAAGTATGGTGTGGATGTTGATGAAACAAATCCTGAGTACATTCCCGTCTTGGGAGGAGATGGTACATTTCTCGGTGCGGAACGAGCATACTACAAAATGGGTGTGCCGTTCGTGGGCGTGGGATTCGGTCATGTGAATTTTTTATTGAATCGCAGGACGGGGTCTCCAAAGGATTTTGTGGAAAGTTTACGGAAAAAAGAATGGGTTACCTTCCCGATCTATGGGATCAATGCAGAGATCACGACACGCCACGGTATGGAACAGGGTATTGCATTCAATGACGTCTATATCAAATCTCTCGATCCGACAGGCGTGGTCCGGCTTGAGTTGACCACGAGAGAGTATGCGCAGCTAAATGTGGTCGGTGATGGTGTGATCGTGGCGACGCCCCAAGGCAGTACGGCATACAATCGTAATGCCGGCGGGACGATCTTGCCACTGGGAAGCTCTCTGTGGTGTCTGACTGGTATATGCACGCAAAAAAGTTTGCGTGTTACCGTTGCACAACAAGAGATCGTGATCGCAGTGCGTAGTAATGATGCAATAGTGGTGACGGATAACAATGTTTTCCGTGATGTGCTAGCAGTAAAAATTACGCCGAGTATCTATGAGGGGACGATCTGTTTTGGTACGCAGGAAAATTTTGAACAGAAACGATATGAATCATAAAACAATCACAGAGGAGAATGGCCATGTTTATACGATCGATCAAAGAAGTGGTAACTTATCTGACATGGGAAGCAAAAAGGTACGGCAACGGATGTAAGAAGGTATATGTTTCTTTGTCCGGTGGCGTGGATTCTGCAGTTGTGGCGATGATATTGGTCAAAGCTTTCGGCAAAGAAAATGTCGTAGCGGTGTATCGTGATATTCGTAGCAACCCAGAGCATGAGGCAGATGCCATAATACTTGCGAAGGCATTGGGTTTTCAACTGATCTGTCTGGATCTCAATCCGATCTATGATGCATTTTTGGACAATGTCCAAAAACAATTTATAGAGAATGATCTGCCATGGCTAAAGGAAGGCGAGCAGATCAATGGCGAGACGTGGGTGAATGTATATGCGTCGCTCAAGTCTCGGATGATGACGCCGTTTGCAGGATTTATTGCCAAGGCCGTTGATGGTGGCAATGGCAGGATCTATGGCACAGGCAATCTCGAAGAGGATTTCCTTTTGCGGTATTATGATAAATTTGGTGATGGTGCAGTGGATAATAACATTCTCGTCGGACTGACCAAAATGGAAGTGCGGCAAATCGCGTTGTGGTTTGGTGAAAAGTATAATGCACCAATTTGCAAAAAGATCGCGGAAAAAATTCCTTCTGCTGATCTGCAAGCAAATGGCAATATGCATAATGATGAGAATGAACTGACGATGATTGCACGGTCGTACGGGTTTGATATCCGCCTGTCTTATGGCACATGCACGGAAGAGGGTAATATCGCATGGATCTGCAAGCAGGATCTGGATCTCGGTGTGGTGCGTGGTAGACGTGCACGATGGACCGATGCCCTTCAGTCAAAACTTGGCTATACAGGTGAACAGGTACAACTCACCATGTTCATGCGCAAAATGGAAAAAGCGACGCGGCACAAAGCACTGGGCATCCCCGGTGTGACACGTCCGCAATTGCGCAAGGCTTGTTTGGTTGACTGATGATCAATACACTTTTTTAAAAAAAGAACTTCCACGCGACAGAATTGTTGCGTGGAAGTTTTCATTTTCTCAGCGGCTACTGAGACATTCATTTGCGGTGAGTGTTGGCTCTGCAGTGTGGCCAGTGACAGCGGTGAATGTTACACTTGCAAATTCTCCCGATATGAAGAGAGAGTTTTTTAATCGCTCCAAGAACCTGGTCACGTCGTCGTTTCCAATGAGACAAAACAACGTTGCCTCGCCCAGGCGTGATGTTGCGCGTACGCTGAAGTTTTCACTCAATGCCACGTTTTCGATCTTGGCGATCAGTTTATCAATTTTTTGTCCATTGCGGTTATTGCTTAGACCGTTGATGCCGGGATGCATTGCAAAAACAAGCGTTGTTGACATGAGCGTCTCCTTTTGGTGTGGGTGAGATATATATTATATATCGTTAATTTTCCTCTTTGTAGCATTTTTCAAAAAACGGTGAACAAATGATCGTAGCATGAGAAATCGGCTGTGTCAATAAAAACGTCCTGTATTTTTTGGGTATCCATTTTTATATATGCTACTATGTGGATGTATGTAATCTTTGGGGAAGATGATGAAATAATTGTAAAATACGATGCGTATATGATACACAATTTATGGATGGAATTTGATATCGACATCGGACTGCTTATTTTTGTGGCGTATTTTTTGATCGATGCGATGTATGCTGTATATACACTGTCTGTTGTAAAGAAAAAACCATTTACGTCGGCATCGATCGGCGCAGTGATGCATTTTTTACTTGCGTTTGGCGTGATCAATTATGTGCAAAACTATCTCTATATTGTCCCGCTTGCCATTGGATCATTTTGCGGGACATATGTTGTCGTTTTTTACGAACGGAGGTTTTCAAAAAAAGTTTCTGAAATTATAAAAAAGACCGAGGAATAAACTGATTCCGTCGGTCTCCACACCTCAATGTGCAAATCGTTTTTTTAGTTCAGAAAAAATCATGTTAGCATCGATTTCGTTTGGAACTGAGATGTAATGGATTGTAAGAAGTTCTTTCTTACGTGAAATTCCAGGGATCGAGGATACTAGAACACAACCGAATTCTGACAAAAAATTTATGATTTGCAGGGTGTGAATATTTGTCTCAAATGTAATCGTGACGTAAGTCTCAATGTTTTTTTGAAAATAGTAGAGACTCACTTCTCTTGTCTCTGATTGTACTGGGCCAATTGTGATTTCTGCATATCTCTGATCCATCGTCTTCACTCCTCTAGTTGGTTATAAATGAACTGCTGTTTTGGAAGAATAATAATAGCATAAATATAAAATATTGTCAATATTTACTTTATTTACTATTATTGGCAAGATATAATGAAATAAGTGTTGCTATGAAAAATTCATTCTATTGTTATTTACCAATCAGGATAAACGTGTGATCAAAAATCCACGGGAAGGAGGCATGTATGGAAAAGAACTTTTTATGGTCCAGGGAGGGTCATGTATGTAACAAATTGTCATCGGCAACGCCAGATCATACAGAGGAAAATCCTGTACCGGATGATTGGGCGCATAGAGTCAGGCATTTCCTTTATCAGGGAGGGGATTGCATGTATCAGAAGCCGCGACCAGTGGAGAAAAGTGCAGAACAGAATGTGTTGCCAATCGCGGACCTGCGTTTGCTGGAGAGTCTTCTTGCGAAAGTAAAAGAAAAAGTATCCGTAGATGGCTCAGGGCACATGTTTGGTAGCGATGATCCTTTTGCGATGTTTTTTCCGGATCTTGAACGATTTCTCCGTGAGCGCAGATGTGCAGAATTGCGTGCAAACAAAAAAACCGGCGAAAAATTCACGCTTGATGATCTGGCATACATATTCAATGAATATGATAATAAAACATTTGTCGGTGGCATCGCTCTCCTTATCGGGATGAGAGACGGCTTCCATCCGGATTTTATCCAATTGAGAGAAGATCTGTATCATCTGGGTATTACATTTGATGATGTAGAAATGCAGGGTAAAACGCTTGCACAATATCTCACATCCTGAAATAAACCTTCCGCGGTTACATGGCGGAAGGTTTTTCTTTTTTAAAAAATTAGTGTAGTAAATAGTGAAAATGAAAGAGCCATCATACACATTGTGTGTACGATGGCTCTGCTGAGTTTTTAGAATTTGTACGTCAGATTTGTGCCAAGAACTTCTTCTGTGCCCTCACGATCGGCAGCGCCAAAGACCGGAGTGGTCGCCTTCAAAAAAATCGGTTTGAAAGTGAGTTTCTCACTCAATTTCCAGTCGAGTCCGGTTTCAATGAGCAAGATCATGCCACTGTCGGATGTACCATCACCGAGATCAAAGACGCCGGCACCTTTGCTCTTAAGAGTGAATGCGTCGCTGATCTTCCACTGATGCAGTGTGCCGAGAAACAGGGTATTCTTGTTTCTGCCATCGTCTGTGGTAAAGTCGAATTCACCGCGTGCAAATGGCGTGAAGCGGGTAGCTGTTTTGAGTTGTGCTTCCACAAAAAACTCAACAGTATCGGGGCTGGAAAAGAGAGTAGGACAATCAAAATATGCGAATCCGACATCCAGGTTGACACTTCGACCCCAGATCGTGTAATCACGATTTTTGGCGGCGATCAAGTCGATCTCGCCGCCATCGTTTTCGACAAATTCCCCGTTGAAATTTGTCGATAGCCACGCTTCGACGCGGAACCCTTTGTAGTAAAGGGATGCATCCGTTTGGGATACGCCTCTGTTGCTAAACATGAATCCGCCATTGCCCAGGTAGCCTGTGCGAAGATCTTCGGAAATACTCCCGGTGATACTGTCTTCTCCTGCCACAGCGGCGGAGATGGAACAGAACGAAAACAACATTGTCACAGCACAAAATAAAACAGTAAATTTTCTCATATTTCCCTCCAGTAATGAGATTTTCGGGTTTATGCCGTATCTACCACTACGGTTTTAAGGAACTGATACGGAAACCCCACTCTAGCACAAAATAGCATCTCTGTCAAAGAAAATTTTTGTAGTATAATGAGGCTGTAACTTTAATATTTTTTTGTGAAAATTATTACATGGAATGTCAACGGTTTGCGTGCTGTTGAGCGAAAAGGGGAATTGGAACATCTGATTGCTGTGCAACGACCGGACTTCTTGCTTTTACAAGAGATCAAAGGGAAGCGGGAGCAATTCAGTTCTTTTTTGACAGAGCATGAATCGTATGAGCAGTTTTATCACAGCGCAGAAAAACCCGGGTATGCGGGAACGGGTGTGTGGATGCATAAGAAATTTGCTGATGCATATACGACAAAGATCAATTTCAACACACATGTGCCAGATGCGCCAAATCATGACGAAGGGCGCATGTCTCATCTCACATTTACTCATGGCAAAAAGATATATGATATTTTGTCGATCTATTTTCCCAATGGAGGAAAGAGTCCGCAGGCATGGAAGGAAAAATTGATCTTTTTTGATAAGGTGCTGGATTTTATGAATGATCTGCGTGCGCAGGGTCACAGGGTGATCGTGGGAGGAGATATGAATGTGGCGCATGAAGCGATCGATCTCGCGAGACCGAAAGAGAATGATGGTCATATCGGCTTTCATCCGGATGAGCGTGCATGGATGGATCATGTGATAGCGGACAAGTGGGTGGATGTGTGGCGTGCAATCAATCCTAGTGTGACGGACGTCTATTCGTGGTGGGATTCATATACGCATGCACGGGACAGAAATGTGGGATGGCGGATCGATTATTTTTTCATCGATAAAAAGCAGTTAAAAAATGTACAAGAGATCGCATATCTCAACGAACAATACGGTTCGGATCATTGCCCGCTTCTGATGGACTTTAAAATGTAGCAATACATGTCATCCTGAACTCGTTTCAGGATCTCATATCCTAAAAAATAAACATGAAACAATATTGTGTGTACATTTTAACAAATTCACGTAAGACAGTTTTATATATTGGTGTCACGAGTAATTTGCAAAAACGTGTACATGAGCATAAAAGTAAGCTTGTTGATGGTTTTACAAAAAAATATAATGTTGATAGATTGGTTTATTTTGAACAAACTGAAGATGTTTTGAGTGCATTGAGAAGAGAAAAACAATTAAAAAATTGGCATAGGGGGTGGAAAAACAATTTGATATCGCAATTTAATCCAGATTGGAGTGATTTGACGAGTTCTATTATTTAGCTGAGATCCTGAAACGAGTTCAGGATGACAATAAGATTGCAATTATTTTTTTAGGTAGATATTTATGGCAAAAAGACGGGTGCGACATCATGTGAATCCTCTGGCAGATATGACAGAACATAGTTTTGCCGGTTTTGATAATGATCGACCGATCATTATGGATATTGGTGCGGATCGTGGGGAATTCACGCAAAAACTCATAGAAAAATTCGGTGATACAAAGAATTTTATCGTCTGTGAAATTCGTAAACCGTTGGCGGAGAGATTGCGTAAAAAGTTTTCAGATCATGAAAATGTGGCAGTTTTTGACGGTGATATCGTGCGCAATTTTTTAAAGATCATCAAGCCATCTGTTGATAGAGGTGTAATAGTTGAGGAGGTCTATGTGAATTTTCCCGATCCGTGGTTCAAAGACCGGCACAAAAAACGTCGTGTGATCACGGAGAAATTCGTATTAAAAGTACAAGAATGGATGCCGGCAGGGACAAAGTGGATATTTCAAACGGATCAAAAGCAGTTATTTGAGGAAACGGTGGAGATGTTGCGTGGTATTGAAGGTGTCACTATTGAATTTTTCAATAACACTCCGCATGATGTGACGACCAAGTGGGAAGAAGCAAAAATTGCGCAGAACAGTGTAATTTATCGCATGATGTTTTATATAAAATAATGTGATTTTGTCGCATATATTGTGCAAAAAAACTATTGACATCTCATGTTAGAAGAGTACCATACAAATAAATTTGTAATTGTAAGATAAAATTTATGAGAAAAATGGAGTCATTGAAAGTCGCGGTAATTGGGCTGGGTTATGTGGGCTTACCGCTTGCAGTGAGATCCAAAGAACGAGGTTATGATGTGATCGGTGTAGATTTGGATAAGAAAAAAGTTGACATGATCAACAAAAAAAAATCTCCCATTGAGGATGATTTTTTGATCGAGAATTTACCGAAATACCCCTTCAGAGCAACTACAGAGGCAAAAGAGATCAAAAAGGCTGATATTGTCTTGATTTGTGTGCCAACGCCGGTAGATCATCTCTATCAACCTGACCTCGGTCCGGTAGAGGGAGCATGTAAAATGGTGGCAGAAAATCTCAAAAATGGTGCATTGGTAGTTTTGGAATCAACGGTCAATCCCGGTGTTTCAGAAGAAGTCGTGAAGCCAATATTTGAATCATATGGACATAAGGTTGGAAAAGATGTTCAAATTGCACATTGTCCGGAGAGAATCAATCCCGGTGATCCAAAATGGAATGTGACGAATATCCCGCGCGTTGTCGGATCTTTTACGCCAAGAGGATTGGCTAAGGCAAAAGCTTTTTATGAGTCGATCGTGGATGGTGAGATTAGAGCAATGAAACATATTCGCGAAGCGGAGGCGTGCAAAGTTGTAGAGAATTCTTTTCGTGATATCAATATTGCATTTGTCAATGAGCTGGCAAAATCTTTTGACGCTTTAGGAATTGATATTAAAGATGTAATCGAAGGAGCAAGTACAAAACCGTTTGCTTTTATGGCACATTACCCAGGGAGAGGGATCGGCGGACATTGCATTCCCGTTGATCCATATTACCTTATTGAAAGAGCAAAAAAGGCGGGATTTGATCATAAGTTTTTGCGCACATCGCGTGAGATCAATAATTCCATGCCGGATTATACTGTGGAGCTTTTGCAGGACAAACTCAATGAGGCGAAACTTCCTCTTAATGGTACCAATGTGGGTGTTTTGGGCATTGCATATAAGGCTAACGTGGATGATGATCGGGAGTCGCCATTTTATGCGATCGTAAAAGCACTGACCAAACATAAAGCAAAAATTCATTCTTTTGATCCGCATGTATTATCCAAATCAACATGCAAGACATTGGAAGCGATCTTGAAAAAATCAGATGCGTTAATTCTTGTGACCAACCATAAAGAGTTTTCCGGCATCAATGGGAAGTTACTAAAAAAATATGGAATCAAAGTCATTGTTGACGGCATGAATTGTCTTGATAAAAATGAGATCAAAAAAAGTGGTATTATTTACAAGGGAATTGGAAGGTAAAAAAAATAAAAAAACACCTCCCGAAAGATTGGGAGGTGTTTTTTTATCATGTCGTTTCAAGGACTTTCTGTACTTCTTCGGCAATTTGATTTGGCGTGTAGTCGGATTTTCGGAGAAATTTGTCGGCACCTGATTTGAGGGCGCGTTCTTCTTCTTGCTGATTACTGAGATTGCTGACGACGATAGTCTTGCAGGAAATCGCGTGATTGTTTTTGAGGGCGTCAAGAACAGTAAATCCATCCATCTTTGGCATCATCAGATCAAGTAATATTACATCAGGTTTGAATTCTGCGGCTCTCATCGCTCCGCGCAGTCCATCCGGCTCGGAACAAACGTCATAATCCTTTAATCGTAGGACAGCTTCATACATCTCTCGGATTTCCGCATGATCGTCGATGATCAATACCTTTTTCTTCATAACATTATGGTTAAAAATTATTTTTTAATATTCAATATGACGTAGAAATCACTTCCTTCTCCAAGTGTACTTGCTACGTAAATATCGCCACCGAGTTGCGTGATCAATTTTTTTGCAATTGGGAGACCCAAGCCGGAACCTCCGGATATACGCTTCATATGCCCCCCAACCTGTTTGAATTTTTTGAAAATATCATGTAAATCTTCTGTTGCAATACCAATGCCGTTGTCTTTAACGTGTATTTCAATTCTATCAGAATCAAGTTTTTTCGTAAAAATTTCTATTTTGCCGATGTCAGGTTTTGTGAATTTGATGGCATTATCGATCAAATTGATGATGATACGTCGCAATTGAGTTGGGTCTGTCATAATGCGCACATGAGGATTTGTCGCGTGGAATATAAGGGCTTTGTTTTCTGTGGCACAGCGCATACGAAAATCGCTGTAAGTTTTTTCGATCAAGTCACTGAGGTTCACATCCTCAATATCAAATTGCATTTTTCCAGACTCCAATTTTTCCAGATCAAGCATGTTTGACACCATTTCCAACAGTTTATCCGTGTTATTGATGATTTTTTCTGTGTAATTTTTTTGTGTCTCATTTACTTCACCAAACATTCCGTTCAATAACATCGATGCAAAGCCCTTAATGATCGTAAGGGGCGTCCTGAGTTCATGTGAGGTGATCGAGATGATCTCATTCTTCATTTTATCAACCTTCTTTAACTCCTTGTAGGATTTCTGCATGTTTTCACGGAGTTTTCTTTTCTCTGTGATATTTTCTACGGAGGCGTCAAAATATAAAGCATTTTTTCCTGGAATGATCTTCCCATATATTTTTATCCAGAGAGCGTTATTTTTGAATGTCAATATCTCGAGTTCCTCTCCTATAACCTCATGTTTTTTTAAAAGTAAGTTTTTGAATTTTTCTTTTTCATCCTTGTTCTTGAAAAAATCAATAAAGTCAAAATCTGGTTTTTGCAGATGTTTCTTATCGGGGATTTCCAAGAGTTCGAGAAGGGCATTATTCCATAGAAGCGGTGGGGCGGGCTTATCCATGCGGATGCGAAACATACCAATTGGCAGGTGTTGGATCAATGACACAAACTCAGATTTTAAAAGGTTTTTTTGCTCCTCAATTTTTGATCCAACTCTAAGGATGAAGGCGAGTAATCCGATCAAAAGGATTAAAATCAAAAGAATGATCCCAATGATGCGCCACATGATCGTAACAATCTCTTTTTGAACATCATCGATATACATTCCTGTGCCAATCAGCCATCCCCATGGTTTAAATACGGTCACATGAGATAGCTTCGGCACTGCGATCGAAGTGTCACCGTGTTTTGGCATCCACATATATTTTACATAGCCCTCCTCGTCATTTCTTGCCATAGCAAGCATAACGGCGCCAAAGTTGTAGCCGTTTTCATCGGAGAGGTTTTCCAAGTTGGTGCCACGTACCGTGTCGTATGGATGGATAAAAATAATGCCGTCATTGACATTATTTACCCAAAAATAGTCATCGCCATTTTTGCCGTAACGATAATTGCTGATGATCTCTGTGGCGATTTTTTTTGCTTCTTCCTCATCTAACTCGCCGGAAATAACTCTGTCATTGAGATTATTCAGTGTTGCAATCAACAGACTTGACATTTCATGGAGCATGTACTGTTTTTCGCTCATGAGAGACTGATTGATGCGGGGAATGATATAAAATGCAAACGCGGATGTGGTAAAAATCACAAAAAGCACTGTGATAAATGCGACTTTGCCGAATGTTGTGCTGAGCATTTTTTTGAACATGGGATTGATATGATGCTTTTTAGCAACGGTATTGTGTCAAAAAGGAATGATGTATTCTGTCTCCATAATACCATGAGTTGTGGTATTATATAAGTAGGTTTTAAATTTAAAAGATATGGATAAAGCAGTGTATTGGGCATTTCTCATTGTGATCGCATTCGGACTGTTCTTTTGGTATATGGTGGCACACTCAATGTATGATCTTACAAAAGAAAAACAAAAAACATTTGCAACAGATGAATGTACGATGTTTGTGAATGGATCGTGGAAAGAATGTTGTATCGCACATGATCGTGATTACTGGCAGGGAGGCTCTATGGATGCGCGCCAAGCATCAGATAAAAGATTTGAAGAGTGTATTTATGTAAAAACACAAAACAAGCCGTTGTCACTTGGCGCGTATGTGATGATCCGTATTGGTGGCGTGCCATATCTTGCTACGCCGTGGCGCTGGGGGTATGGGTGGTCTTTTGGAAAAGAATATCGGTAGATCTTTTTATTTAGTCTTTTTATATACCGTTGCGAGCCATCTTTTTTTGATCAAGCCTCCTGTGATCGTGGATAAGAGAAATCCAATCGTTGGGACAATCGCATTGATGAACGGTCGTGAAAGATTTGCAGAGAAGAAAAAAATCACAACGACAGTATATGTAAGGCAAACGATCATGCATTTGCGCGCCAAACTCGTTTCCCATGCTTTATCTGCTTCAACACGTTGATTGCGTTTTTTGATCTCTTCAATTTCGTGAGAAAGTTCTTCTGGTGTTAAGCTCATATTTTTTATGAATTATTATGAAACATTTGCTGATGTTTTGATGCCAATCCTTCCACTGCGATCGATTCGATTGAGTAGAATTGGACAATTTTTGAAATACTCATCTACAGCTTTCTGCGATCCTGCCCAATCCCCATAATCATCAATGATCAAAACGCCGTGAGAGGTTAATAGAGGGTAAAGGTGTATCAATTCATGTTTGGTGGATTTATACCAATCAGTATCAAGGTGAAGCAATGCAATGTAAAGAGGAATATTTTGGGGAATTGTATCTTCCACTATGCCCTTGATGTAGATGATCTGTGATTTTGAATACTGTGTTGCATCCATATTTTTCTGTACTTCATCCAACGAGGCATAACACCATTTGTTGTGATCACCCTTTTCTTTCTTGCGCCATTTTGTGATCGCGCGCTGAGATGGTTGCAATAATTTGAAATCATGTGCTTCCGGCTTTGTCATGCCCTCAAATGTGTCATAGAGATAGATTTTTCTGTCTTGGACACCGAGATCGAGTAATGTGCGCGCAATCAGCATAGCACTCCCGCCTTTCCATACGCCACATTCCACAAAATCTCCTAGAATATTATTATGAACGATATATTGTACGGCCTTGTATAGAGCATACATACGTTCTTTTGATGTCAATGTGTATGGCTTGCAAGCAGTATAGATGGATATGAATTTTCCATCACGGTCAATGATTGGATCATATTTTTTTACAATGTGGACGCCAAGCAATGATGTAATGCGATGAATGAGTTTTTTTATCATTATTTTTTATTTATTTTTATTATATTCTGCGACAACGTTAGGGTGTTTCATTTTGTACTGCTCAGAAAAAGTGCATGTGTCCATACAATCGGGTGTCCATGTTCGCAACGGCGTACCAACCTCTCTCTCAAGCCAATCACTGTAAGTATCATTCCCAAATATGACATCGATTGTATACATATATCCCGTTGTATTTTGACCTTCCGTGTTCTTGACGATCGATATGGATAGAGGAGTCGTTGATTCAGATTCTAATGCGTAATCAATATAGGGATTGATGATCCGCGTGAGTAAGTCTTCCTTTTCTTGTTCTGTGAATGTAGCTGGCTTGAAAACGATAACCGGTTTTGACGCAGAGATTTTTTCAATCGTTGTATTTTCTGCAGGAGCAACAGGATCTTTTTGCACATTTTTTTCCTGCGTAGGAAGAGCTTTTTTAGGCTCGGCAATTTGTTTTTGAGCGGAATCCGCACCTTTTGCACATCGTTCTTTTTGCCACAGGTATATACCGCTTCCAGTTAGAATAGCAGTGAGAAGGATGATGCTGATCATGCCAAATATTTTTTTCATATAGTTGATTATTATTTTTTATGTAAGGAGGATCATTGCTGCTTCATAGCGCGGACGGATCAATTCTTTGGATTTTTCAAAATGCAGTTGCATCCACTTTCTTTCTAATTTTTGTCGTACGGATTGTTGCGCAGAGCCTTGGTCCAGATTTTCATAGATAAATGCCGCTTTGAAAATACCGGAAATATTATCAAAAGCGCTTAGTGTATCCGCTTCTGCGACAATTTGTTCTTCAATTGTGCGACGATCATTTTTTTGCGACCCTCTGTGGTTGAAGATACATTGTTTGATGAGAGCGATCTTTTCATCTGGATAATGCAGTTCGCGCAGTTTTGTCTCGGCGATTGTTGCTCCGGTAACATGATGATCCGTGCGACCGTGCACGATCGACCCAATGTCATGCAACCATGCCGCGAGAATGATTACTTCTTTATCGCCACCAATCTCGTCTGCCAGTTGTGTGGCATAGCGTACCATTGGAATGAAGTGAAAGAGAAATGGCTCATAGCCATAGTGACTACTTGGTTTTTTGCACTCCCCTTCGACAAAATTCTTCACCTCCTCGACGATATTCATAGGATAAATTTCTTAGAAAAAACGGTAAATGACGCATGTCTCCAGTATAATGTCATGGCAGAAATATGCAATTGGCAAGAACGATCAATCCACACGATATTACTACGCTCTAGTGCGTGGTGATAAGTGGGGACTTTTTGGGCTCTTAGATTTTTGGCGATAATATTTGACATACGGCGGTCATTTATTGCCAAAAGAGAATAAACGTGATACTCTGCAGTTTACGTTACATAATATTTTGATCGTGAAAGAGTGATGGAGATCGCTGACGCACAATTTGTTAGAGGTGTGATAGGCTCGCATAATTTACTTGTGGATGAAAAGCCACAAGTGTCTTTTATCGGTCGATCCAATGTGGGAAAGTCTAGCGTGATCAATATGCTTGTGGGGCAAAAATCCCTTGTGCGATCCTCATCAAGTCCGGGCAAAACGCAAGAGATCAACTTCTTTCTCATTAATGAGAATATGTATTTTGTGGATCTCCCAGGATATGGATATGCCAAGATGGGTGTCAAATATCGGGAGAAATTGCGGAAGTTGATCCTCTGGTACCTTATCAGCGGAGAGGCGCCTGTAGCGCTTGCTGTGCTCATTATTGATGCAAAGGCGGGCTTGCGGGAATTTGATCGCGAGATGATCGCTGTGCTAAGCGAATATAGGCATCCGTTTATGATCGTTGCCAACAAGATCGACAAACTCAATCAAAAAGATCTGTATCGATCGCTGACTGATATTTCTGCGGAAATCGGGGAAGGTGTGGTCGTTGTGCCGTTCAGTGCGCGAACAGGTAGAGGTAAAGATAAAGTCTTACATGCGATTGAGCAAGCGATCAAAAGGTAGTATTTGTTGAAATGAGTTAAAGCACATCTTGTGATGTGTTTTTTGTTTTGAAAAAGAGCCCGATGCATAACGCACAGAAAAGGATACCAAAATGGGATGACCATGTCCAATGATCAAAGAGAGACGTAATGCATAGCACAACAAAGATCAGTGCGTATGTGACGCGAAGTGGTGATTGCCAGAAATTTTTGTGATACAGCGTGGCAATACAATAGACCAATGTGCACACGAGCATAATACATCCGATCATGCCGATTTCCGCACAGGCGAGAATATACGCATTGTGTACCGGTTGGAAATACCAGATGGGGTGCGATGCGTGATATGTGTTGTAGGCAGCGTTTGTGTAGTTGCCAATACCTGTGCCGATGAGTGGATGCTCGGTGATAAGCGTGCGTGCGTGCGTTAAATATACCCCTCGGTCATTGAATGAATTGTGTGTTAAGAGTGTATCATGTGCGATGCGTGTAAAAAAAAGATATCCAAAAAAGATCGTGCAGATCGCGGCAGTGGCGGGTATTGTGATGAATGGCGCAATGAGAACAGAACGTTTTTTAGTATGTAGAAAAAAGAATATGAAAAGAATGCAAAGACTAATAACAGCAGTGATCCACGCAGTGCGAGAAAAAGTCACAATGAGTCCCAGTGTTAAAATACCACACGCGAGCAGTGAAAGAATTCTAAATAGAGGCGTTTTATTTTTAGTTGTGACATAAAGTGTAATTGTAAGAAGAAGTGTAGCGATCAATAAGCCTCCGAGCATGTTTGGGTGGGGCATGCCTCCATAGGCGCGCAACCAACGTTCACCATTTGATGTAATCGTGGCTGTACCACCCCAGATAATATCGTGTACTTGCATGCCAAGATAGGTGTTGGCAAAAGTGTTTTGTGTGAAAAATTGGTAGGCGCCAAAAAGTGCTTGCATACATGCACTCAAGATCAATGCTATTGTCACATGTTGCAATGAAAAGGGCACAATCCAGAGTAAGGTGGTTAGGTCAATCGCACAGGACACAAGCAGCGCATGATAAAATGCAAGCGTGGGATCATTTGCCCATAGAATTGATGCAAACAGCCAAAAATCGAGAAATAAGAGAGAAATGATCATTTTTCTGTGTTGTGTGATCCATTCCAATATGATATCTGTATGACAATACAGACTTGAACATAGCCATGCAATCAAAAAAACATCAGAAAGATAGATGCCAATTGTGCCATATTGCCATTTGTCGCTACCAAAAAAAACTTCTCGCACGATCCAAATCGTCTGCCATGGAAGTAGAAAGGCAAATATGTAAAGAAAGATGTTATGAAATTTTTGTAGAGTATTATGGTGCATGACTGCATACATTAGCTATTGTGCGGTCATTCTAACACAAGATTATCTCAATAGACAATTACCGGCGTGCCGATATCTGCCCAATCATAGACTTTTTTTGCTGGCCCGACGCCTAAGCGCATGCAACCGTGTGATACGGGGATGCCGAGGTGATTTTGCCCCTCTTTGTAGCCACCTGGCCATTCAGGCAATTCATGAATGCCATATTTACCGTCACCGGTGATTGCCATCCAAAACGGCATATAGAGACCATACTGTTTGGACCATGGGCGAGGATTTTTGTTGTAAACTCTGTGTGTCCCTTTTGGCGTGGGCATGCCCGCTTTGCCGGATGAGATCAAATATGAATCAATGATTCTTCCATTTTCAAAAGTGGTCATGATCTGTGTGGCGAGATTGACGTCGATATATTTTCCGGTTTTTATTTGTGCGACTGTGAATTTTTTGGCCTGCTCCACACGTTCTTGGAGATTTTCCGCCCATGTTTTTGGTTTTGGGGCAAGCGTTGTAAATGATGTAGTGTGAATTGTCGTGTAAGTATCATCAGGTGCGTTCAGTGCCTTTGACCGAATAGTGAGAGTATATCTTGTACCATCAGCGAGAGGTTTTTGGGGTAGGATGTCAAATTGTGTTTTCCGTTCATTATTTTGGTATTTGACATCAATGGGCGGATCAAGTTGAAAATCAATGTAAAAACCTTCCGTGGATTTATCAAATTGGATCGTAATCGGATCTTCGATGTCAAGACGCACATCTACGGCACCGGTTGCAGGGACAACGTCGATAACTTGTGGCCGTGCACTAATCGAAAAAACAAACTGCGCGCTGTCAATTGGCATGAAATTTGTCGCGCGTCCGGCAGGAAGATCTAACGTGTAGGCCTGTCCGATTGTCCATGTTGTTGTTGGTGTGAGGGTGATCTGAGTATGATCATTGTTGATCACGGCAGTCATCGGTGTACGTGGAGAAAGATCGAGATTGCTCTGATAGTATTTTATATCAATTGGTTTATCAAATTGGATCGTGAATGGATCTGATGGGAGAAGTACCTGTCCCGTTTTTGGCGCTAACGGTGTAATGACAAAAGATGGAGAGTAGGCGTAAATATAAACACCCGTCAATAGTGTCGGCAACAAAAAAAGGATAAAAAAGAAGGTTTGTTTTATTTTTTTCATAATTTTTTTTTGTATCAGTTTTGTAGTCAATTTCTTATTCTCTTGCAATTACTATAGCATAAATATTTCCAGCACCGGAATTTTTGAGAACTGTGGCACATGCGGTGATTGTTGCGCCAGTGGTCATGATGTCGTCAACGAGAAGGATATTTTTTCCGCGAATGAGTGATGGGTCATGTACGGCAAATGCATTATGAACATTATCTTCACGACTTTCTTTGTCACGCATGGTCACTTGGGGATGTGTGTAGCGTATACGTTTCAGTATATCAGTATTGAGAGGGATGTGTAAGTCCAAGGATCGTGCAATTTCTTCTGCCTGATTGAATCCTCGCCAGCGTAAACGTCGTGCATGAAGTGGAATGGGGATGATCAGATCAGGTGCGGGGAAGTGTGAATTGTGGAGAGCTTGCGCCATAAGAAGTGCAAGAGGGTGAGAAAGGTCTTTTACAAAACGATATTTGAAATAGTGGATCATTTTACGCACCAAGGGATCTTTGAAATATGATGCGACAAAAACACCGTCGTAGGGCGGATTATGCTTCTCCATACATGCAAAACATACATCACCATTGGCGGTGACGTTTTTTTTGCATAGAGGACAATGTTGCTCAACGATGATAGGCAGTGTGCTATGACACTGCGTGCAAATCCAGTGGTCAAAAGTTTTGCATCGCAAACATTGGATGGGGAAAAGTGAATCGAGAAATGCTTTCCAGGTGAGGAAAAGCATGGCATAAGTTTTATGACAAAGTGATCGTATCATTGGTGTAATCGAGGATTATTTTTTTCACACGGGGGTGCGTGATCACATGGTGTGCGATCATGCTCTCGATCTCTTCTTGAATAATTTGACGTATACCGCGTGCGCCGTCATTTTTTGTGTATGCTTGCTCGGCAATATGTGCAATAACATGTGGCTTCACAGAAAGAGTGATGGAACGTTTTTTGAGACGATCTGCGAGATGTCCAAATGCAATACGTGTGATCTTTTGCAGTTCTTTTTGTGATAATTGATGAAATACGATGATATGATCCAATCGTGACAACAATTCCGGTGGGAGAATATCTTTTGTCGATTCTAGGATCTTTTGCGACAAAATAGCATGTGATGCGTGTGTCGATTTATCAAAACCAAGCTTTTTTTCACGAGTGAGAGATGTACTACCGGCATTGGATGTAAGGATGATGATCGTATTTTTGAAATTGATCACACGTCCGCTTGCATCTGTCAGTGTACCATCTTCCAATATTTGCAAAAGGATATTGAACACATCGGGATGTGCTTTTTCAATCTCGTCAAAGAGAACGACACTATGTGGATTTCGACGCACTTTTTCTGTCAGTGTGCCACCTTCACCATACCCAATATATCCGGCGGGAGCGCCGAGAAGCTTGGATGTGTGGTGGCGTTCCATGAGTTCGCTCATATCAACACGGATGAGGGATCGTGCGTCATAAAGTTCTGTGGCAAGCGTTTGTGCCGTAAAAGTTTTGCCGGTACCTGTGGATCCGAGAAAAAGAAATGACCCGTGGGGACGATTGGGATTGCTTAAACCGCTTGCAGATCGGATCAAAGTATCGGCAATTTTTTTGATTGCATGATCTTGTCCAATGATGGTCTGTGATAATTTTTTTTGCGCGGTAATAATGTGTGCGTCTGCATGTTGGAGGAGCTTGTTTTTTGGGATGCCTGTATTAACCGCGATCGTATGAGCGACATCGTCGATGGTCATGAGGGGCTGATCTTTGATCGCGCGATCTTTGAGAAGTGCACGCGTGTCTTTGATCTCTTGTGTGAGAGCATCTTCCACCTCTCGCATCTTGGAAGCATCGTCATATTTTTCTGCATGGACAAATGTGGATTTTTGTGCGGAAATTTCTTTCAGATCGTTTTCCAAAGAAATCACTTGTTTTTGGATGTCATTTTTTTTGCGTGATGTGCACAGACGTGCAGCAGTTTCATCGAGGAGATCGATCGCTTTATCCGGAAAGAATTGTTCCGGTAGGTAACGATCGCTGAATTGCACGATTGCGTCAATCGTTTCATCAGGCACTTGCACGCCGTGATGTTTCTCGTAGGTCTGTTTGATGCCGTGTAAAATCGTTTTTGCATCGCGCGCTGTCGGTTCGGTGAGGATCACTTTCTGAAAACGGCGTACAAGGGCAGGATCTTTTTCAATATGCTTTTTGTATTCACCGAGAGTGGTGGCGCCAATGATGCGGATATTGCCACGTGAAAGTGCCGGCTTTAAAATATTTGCCGCATCAAGACTGCCACCAGTGTTACCTGTGCCGATAATAGTGTGAATTTCATCGATGAACAAAATGATGTTCTCATTTTCTTGTGCTTCTGTGATAATGCTTTTGAGACGTTGTTCAAATTCACCGCGAAAACTTGTGCCGGCAACGAGAAGTGTAAGGTCAAGAGTGATAATTTCTTTTCCATAAAGATAGTGTGGTGCATCAGGGCTTTTGGCGAGATGTGCGATGTGTTCAATTATTGCCGTTTTTCCAATGCCGGGCTCGCCGATGATGAGGGGATTGTTTTTAATGCGACGTCCGAGAATTGTGACAATACGTTCAATATCAGATCGTCGACCGACAAATGGTTCCGGTTGTTGGTCGGCAATATTTGTACAGAAGTGTTCCAAGGCGGACTCCGTGTTGGTATCGCGTTCTCCATTCATCAATGCGGCGAGATTTTCAATACCAAAAAGTCCGGCATTCTGATTGATCGTGTAGGGATTTTGGTTGGGATTCTTTTTGGGCTTTGCTTTGTTGAGGATCGTTTGCACGGCAGGATATTTTGTATTCAGAAGTGCGTAGATCAAATGTTCCGTGCCAACATAGACATAGCCAAACTCTGCGGCAAGGGCATGCGCGTCCGTGATAATCTTTTTGAGAGCGTGGGATGAGCGCACTTTTGAGAGGATTTTTTTTGGCGTTAATTTTTGCGCAAAGATCTCCTTTTCAAAGATCTCTTTGTTCAAGCCGATGTTGGAGAGAATGGTCGCGCCGACACTGCCACGCTCAAGAAATACGCCATACAAAAGATGTTCAGGACGAACTTCCGTCGCATCATGCGCGCTTGCAATTTTTTCTGCATGAGAGATGCTTTTGCGTGCGTGCAGGGTAAGTTTATTTGTAATAGAGGAATGTGCTTTTTTCATGAAAATTATAACAAAATGTCTATATATAATATTCTATTATGTACGTATTTTGTATATTTTGTCAACACAATTGTCCGCGAGTCTAAAAACCTCTGTCATTCCCGTGAAAACGGGAATCTAATAGCATCCACTTGTCGCATATAGAATACTTCTGGATTCCCGTTCCCCGATTTCTCGAGGACAAGCTTCACGGGAATGACAAATGATTGTAAGTAGGAAATATTGGAATAATTGATCTAAACACTTCATCTAATTTTCTAAAAAACAAAAACAACATCTGTGATAGATGCTGTTTTTAAAATTTTTATTCTTGGGATTTGCCGACGTAGTCGCCGCGGTCTGTGTTGATGATGATGCGGTCGCCTGTTTCGATAAAGAGTGGCGTGGTAACTTGCGCGCCAGTTTCCACTGTCACAAGTTTATCTCCACCGGATTGTGTATCACCCTTGAGTCCGGGAGGTGCTTCCGTGACAGTGAGTGTGACTTTGACCGGAAGTTCGATATTGATCGGATTGCCGTTAAAATTGAGCATGGTGACTTCCAATCCTTCGGTGAGATAATATGGCGCGTCACCGATCACGCTTTTGTTGAGAGGAAATTGATCATACGTATCGTTGTCCATGAAATAATACTGGTCGCTATCAACATAGAGATACTGGGCTTTTGATTTGGTGATGTCAGCCTCTTTGACTTTGTCAGCACCTTGAAATGTCTTGTCCATGACAGCACCGTTCATGAGATTTTTGAGCTTTGTGCGAAGCACGGCGCCGGCACGTCCCATTTTGGAATGTTCGCTTGTCACGACGACGTAGGGCGCATTGTCCAAAACGATTCTTTTGCCGACTTTGATATCGCTGATGTTTAACATAAGATTTAGTTTTTTAGTTTGTAAGTCTTGTCGCGCCGAAAGTGAACAAAAAGTTTATACCTGTCAGCAGTGCTTTTGCACACGCATGCAGGTATAAACTTTTATCTCTCGACTTTTTACTAGTTGACCGTGAATGGGAGAAGTGCCATGTGCCGCGCACACTTTACAGCGCGTGCGATTTGGCGCTGGGAATATGCATCAACATTATATCTTTTTGGAGGATAGATCTTTGCTTGTGAATTGAGAAATCGACGGAGGAAAATACTGTCTTTGTAGTCGAGTGTGTCGTAGGTCTTATCACCGATACGAATTTTGCGTTTTGCCATATAAAGTAGTTTTAAAGTTATAAAGTTTCAGCCAACGGCTGATCCGCCTTTGGCGGAATAAAGTTTTTAAAGTTAAAAGTTTTTAAAGTTATAAAGTCGTACAGTTATTTGCGCATGTTACTTTATAAACTTTTTACTCTCAACTTTCCACTAAAATGGGACATCTTCGATTTTGATCTCGTCTTGTTCGTCATCAAGGTTGATCGTGGGGATCTCGTCATCTTTTTTGGGTTTGGTTTTTGAGAAGAAACGGGAGCACGGTTTTGTGATCCGCCACTATAGCTACTTTGACTTCCGCTACCGGCCGGTTTTGCTCCGAACTCAAATTTTTCCAAGACGATCTCTGTCTTATACATTTTTTTGCCACTGTCTTTATCATCCCAGTTACGTGTCTCAAGGCGGCCTTCAACATAGATCTCTTGTCCTTTGGTAAAGTATTGTCCAATCACTTCAGCTTGCTTTCCCCATGCAACGACATTGTGAAATTCTGTCTTCTCTTGTTTTTGTCCGCCCTGATCTTTCCATTGTGTAGAGGTCGCAACAGAGAGATTTGCGACTGTTTGTCCGCTTTGTGTTGTGCGCATTTCCGGATCACGGACGAGGCGTCCGACGATGATGGCTTTGTTGACGTTCATAATTTTGGTATTAATGATCATGACCACATGATGTCATGATGTGTAAAATTAGATTATTTAGATATTGAGAGCCTCTTCAAGTTTCTCGTCGATCTTTTCACCTGTTTCTTTGAGTTGCTTTTTGTCTTCTCGTTGCGCTTTGTCAAATTGTTTTGCAAAGTCAGCGAGTGGTGGAAGTTCTTTTGCATTGACGATGAGATAACGCAAGATCTCCTGATTGAGATTGAGTTGGCGTGTGATCTCTGCGACTGCACCCTCTGTTGTTACACCGGTTTCTTCACATTCGTCTTTACCCGGCATTGTGAAGCGTTGGACAAAATATGTACCGCGCCAGTTGTGTTTGATCTCGTATGAGAGTTTGCGATCAAACTCGAGAGCGTTACCGGTCCATGTACCACCTGATTTTTCCACAATTGCGCGGATCTCACCTTTGATGCGGTCAAATTCCGGTTTCTTTGACTCTGCGATGAGGAACATCAATTCATATTCCATGATATGTATTGTTAATAATAATTAATTGAACAATATCCGCCCAAGGCGGATTGATCTTTGATTTCAACAATCAAAAAATCCATTCAACAACAAAAGCCAATTAAACGCTTTCCATGAATGGAAGTGGTTTGCATCCTATCCACGCACCTATTTCAACGATCGTTTATCACATGCGTATCATTCGTGAGCGGAGCGACTTCGTCTCCAGTTGAACGATATTGCAATGATTTTCGCAAAAATAGGTGCGTGGCGGAATACAATGGACTTTTCTAGTTGTAAACGCAGTCTAGCACGAGTTAGTTGATTTGGCAACCACCTCTTTGTAGCTCCTTATTTTTAATATAGGATGAATGCCCAAGACAAAAATGCCGATGGCAAAAGCAGACATCAAAATAAAAAAGGAACTTTTTGCGAGAATGATACCAAAGAGAAAGATCATAAAAGAGGAACCTAGTCTCACGAGGAGACTCTTGAGAGACATGACGCTTGCTCGTACGGATTTTTGGATTGCATGATGGATTTTGATATCGAGTTGCGTATCAATGTAGCCACGGAGGGCTTGATTGATAAAAATAGCGAGAATTGGCAAGGCAACAATGTTGGTCGACCCGATGAAAAAAATGGATATAGTCACGGCGATGAAAATAATCACAATATTTTTTTCGGGGAATTTTTTGAAGATCCATACGCCGCCAGCGATGAGTAATCCTGCTACGGCAATGATTACCCCCCAATAATTAAGAGGTATTTTTAACTCGAGAAAAAGCGGATTATAAAACCATTTTAAACTGATGAAAAAAGCTCCCAAAAGAGAGGATGCTTTAATGAGGGCAAGAAGCTCCTTGTTCGTGACAACATGCCTGAATCCTTCAGCAGAAGTGGCAAAGATATTTCCGGCAATTCTCTCACTTCTATAGTTGGGAGCAAAAGATAATATAGCTCCTGCGACAAAAAAAGATAATGCGCTGGCGTAGAGAGGATAACGCAAATCCATAGCAGAGAGAAATCCTCCAATTGTGATTGCAGTAACTGACATGAGAAGAGAATAAAACTTTACGTGAGAAAGATCCGCTTTGAAGTTGATAGACGCTGTGTGGAGAAGTGCTGTGTCACTGCCGGAAATGAGGGAAGATCCGAGAGCAGATAATATGAGAATAAATCCGTAATAGTACACAGAGCCGGCAAATGAAATAAGAATCAATGACAACGTCAGTAGACCAAAGCCAAGTGATAGTGATATTTTATGCGAAAAGAAGTCCCCGATCACGCCTGTAGGATATTCAAAAATGACGATCGCGATTGAATAGAGACCAAGTAAAAAATAGGCATATTCAGCATCAAATCCTCTCGTGTTGAGATATAACACAAAGCTGGTGAGCCAAAACTGGCATGCGCCCAATATGAGGGCAATCTTGATCTTGTTTATATGAGACATATTTCAATTATAACGTATGTTTGTCATAAAGCGGAATGTGACATATATGTGAAAGAAATGCGATGCGCATACGTATCATCAAGCACGGAGGTAATAATTTTTTTGAGAACGGGTTTATGACAAATCATAAAAAAAGTATAGTTGCGACAATCGCAGTTATTGGGGGAGTGTTCTTTTTATCAGGGTGTGCGTTGCCATTTCATCCTAAAGATCAAAATGGAGAAGTCTCATATGGCGATACTGCGCAACGGCGCGGTGATATGCAAAACAATATACGATCAATGGATCGTAGGGGTGTTATGGGGCAAGGAGAGCATATGATGAATATTGACACGATCGCAAAGGGGGATCTCAATGATGATGAAAAGGCGGGAATTATCAAAATGCGTGAAGAGGAAAAGCTCGCGCGCGATGTTTACACGACACTTGGTGCCAAATGGGGACAAAAGATATTTCTCAATATCACATCCAGTGAGCAAACACACATGGATGAAGTCAAGCAATTGATCGATCGGTATGCATTGACTGATCCGATCACAGATGGTGCAACCGGTGTTTTTACATCACCGGAATTGCAAAAGCTATACAATGATCTCATTGCAAAAGGAAACGTATCGCTGGTAGATGCTTTGAATGTTGGCGCAACGGTTGAAGACTTGGATATCAAAGATCTCCAAGATCTGATTGCCGCAACGGATAATGCTGATATCAAATATGTATATGAAAATCTCAAGAATGGATCACAACGACATTTACAATCATTTGTAAAAAATCTTGAGAAAAATGGTACAACATATACACCGCAATATATTTCTCAGACTGATTATGATGCAATCATTTCCATGGAACGACAGACGGGCGGAAAGATGGATGGAGGTTGCATGAATAGCGATGGAAGCGGTTGTGGCATGCACGATGGATCTGGAAACGGACAGGGGAATGGCATGGGAGACGGGAGCGGTATGCACAACATGCGGTAATTTTGGACACAATGTAAAACCACAAAAACATTCACACCACTTGTGAGTGTTTTTGTTTTTTGTATTATTGAATTTCATGCGTAAATATGCCACAATAAATCTATGAAGATTTGTGCATATTTTTGACTATTGATCCTATCTGAAAACGGAGAAAAAATATATGAATTTTTAATAAAATGGCATACTATAATAAAATTGGGCTACTTGTATTAAATGCAGAACGAACGAGTTTTTTGGTCTGCGAGCCAGGTTTGTTGTATAAGGACAAATCTGTATCGCAATATTTGATGCCAGGTGGTCAGTTTGTGGAAGAAACTGTTGAAGAATGTCTCAAGGCAGAAATCAGAGAAGAGTTGGGCTGTGATATTGATATAGATAGTATTAAAATCATTGGGGAATACAGTGATGTTGCAGCATCTGGTTTAAATCGCGATGTGATGATCAGACTATACGCGGGCAGGCTTATTGGTACGCCAATTGCATCAACAGAAATTGGCGCCTTGCATTGGGTTGGGGAGAGTGATATTGATAATGAAAAATTATCACCTATTATTAGAAATAAAATAATCCCAGACTTGATCAGGAGAAGAATATTAAAAAAGACTGCAAAATATTGAAATTTTCATGCAATTATGCCACAATGGGGCATATGCAAGAATTTATACTTCACAAACAATTTGAACCGACAGGTGATCAACCGACAGCGATTACTGCGTTGACGGATGGTATTGTGCGCGGCGACAAGGCACAGACGCTGCTGGGCGTGACGGGATCCGGTAAGACATTTACTGTAGCCAATGTGATCGAAAAAGTGCAAAAACCGACATTGGTGATTGCGCACAATAAGACGCTTGCGGCGCAACTCGTGCAAGAATTTCGCACGTTTTTTCCGACCAATGCGGTAGAATATTTTGTATCGTATTACGATTATTATCAACCGGAAGCATATGTCCATGCGTCAGACACATATATCGATAAAGAGGTGGAGATCAATGAGGAAATTGATCGACTCCGTCATGCGGCAACCGCTGCACTCCTTACGCGTAGGGATGTGATCATCGTGGCGAGCGTGTCATGCATTTATGGCTTGGGTTCGCCGGAATTTTATCGTGACAGCATGATCACAGTTAACGTGGGAGACACGATCGATCGGGAAGTATTGATGGCAAAATTGATTGATCAACACTATGAACGCAATGACATTTTGCAGAGGTCGCGGTTTCGAGCAACCGGTCCGACGATCGATATCGTGCCGGCAGGGCGCGAAGCGATTATTCGCATCGTGCTTCGCGGATCGCGTGTTGCGGCGATCATGGAATTGGACATTGTGAGTGGTGAACGGCGGACAGATATGGACCAGGTGATCATCTATCCGGCAAAACACTTTGTTGTGCCGGAGCCGGTACTCAAAGAATCATTGGAGCAGATCGAAAGCGATCTCGCAAAACAATTGGCAATTTTTCAAAAAGAAAATAAATTCCTCGAAGCACAGCGTTTGGAAATGCGCACGCGGCAAGATTTGGAGATGATGCGTGAGCTTGGGTATTGCAACGGAATCGAAAATTATTCATTGTATCTGACACAGCGCAAAGTAGGAGAAGCGCCGTATACGCTTGTTGATTATTTCCCCAAGGATTATCTCCTCGTGATCGATGAATCCCATGTGACAGTGCCGCAGATCAGTGGGATGTCCACAGGTGACCGTGCGCGCAAACAAAACCTCGTGAATTTCGGATTTCGTTTGCCGAGCGCGTTGGATAATCGCCCACTTAATTTTGATGAATTTCAATCGCGCATGGGACAGACGATCTTTGTCTCAGCGACACCGGCGCAATATGAAAAGGAGAAAAGCACGCAGATTGTGGAGCAGATCATCCGCCCGACAGGTCTCATTGATCCGGAACTTGTGATCCGACCAACTAGCGGGCAAGTAAAGAACGTGATCGGAGAGATTGCAAAAGTGATTGCAAAGAAAGAGCGAGTGCTTATCACAACACTTACCAAAAAACAGGCGGAGGATCTCTCAGAATATTTGGAAGAAAATGAGATCAAGGCGAAGTATCTTCACTCTGACGTGGACACATTGGATCGCATCACGATTCTCGAAGAATTGCGTCGTGGTGTTTTTGATGTGTTGGTGGGTGTCAATCTCTTGCGCGAAGGATTGGATTTGCCGGAGGTATCCCTTGTGGCGATCCTCGATGCGGACAAAGAGGGATTTCTCCGCTCGGAAGTATCGCTGATCCAGACGATCGGGCGTGCGGCACGCAATGTGGGCGGACGTGTGATCCTCTATGCGGATAAAATTACCGGATCACTAAAGCGCGCGATTGATGAGACGGAGCGTCGCCGTGTGATCCAGTTGGCGTATAACAAAGAGCACAATATCACACCGCAAACAATTCAAAAGACCATTGCATCAATCATAAAGCATGATGAGACGCAGATCAAAGAAGCCAAAGAATTCATCACGCTTGCACGCATCGAAAATATCGAAGGCTATCTCAAACAACGTGAAGCGGACATGCGCAAAGCGGCTACAGGGTTGAATTTTGAAGAAGCGGCAATGATCCGCGATGAGATCAAAGAATTGCGGAAGTTACGATAATAAACTTCTCATTAAATTCTCGCGTAAATAAAACGTTACATAATCTTACGGCCGTAAGATTATGTAACGTTTTTTTGCAATGCTGTGATCACATATTACCACGCTCTAGTGCGTGGTAATATGTGTTGTAGATGAATTGTTGGGGTTGTGATGGGTTGTTTTGTGGATTTTTTTGGTTTTGATCTTTTTACTTGACAGCAAAACACATCTTTAATAAAATGGAAATATGTTTTGTCGCTGATCACGTTCTGGATGTTCCAGAAAAAGTGAAGGCAAAATCACATACATCCTTAACAAGGAGGTAACACATGGAGCGGTTTTATGGTTGTTCGCCCAATTTTTTTCAAGCCAATCAGTTGAAGGGTTCAGCGGTAACGGCTCAGACAGATACGATCGAGACCACCACTACCGTCGGTACGAAAAAAGCGCAGGTCACTACCATTGCCTCGGAGATCACCACATGACATCGCTGACATCTTTACCGGAAGTATGTATTGATATCCAACCGGGAGGTTAAGCTAATTGGAGCGGCTTAACTCGTCCCAACACAATGCTCCATAATCAGAGCAAAGAAGTTTTCACATGAGGTGCATCGACTATAATAGTTGATGCACCTCCAACTTTTTTTGATTAGTTTTTTGAGGAAGTAATTCAGATATGTGTAACTACTCATCTTTTTTTGAGATATAAAGTATAGTGAACTTTTTAGTTCGTCTTTGCGAGGAGCGGAACGAAGTGTAGCGACGAAGCAATCTCGATCACTGCACGAAAAACAACATGTCTAAGTGAGATTGCCTGCCTACCGGCAGGCAGGCCTCGTCATTCCGTTGACACTGCATTCCTTCCGCCAAAGGGCGGACGCGCACAAAGATATGTGTTTTGTTAGATAATTTTAGAGTAGTTGAAAAAAAGTGAATAGTTACAGATACGTCTATTGTATTTCGTCGATTTTTGTGCTATAATTAAGAGCAAGAGAATATAAGATTGATCGGAAGCGGGTGGTGCTCGCTTTTTTCTTTTTCTCCACAACCAAAAAAATATGACACAAAAAGCCAAAAAAATCAATAAAATAAAGGAAAAATGGCAAAAACATATCGCATGGAACTATGTGATCGTTGCCCTGTCGTTTTTTATGTATGGGTGTGTTTTTGGTGTCATTGTGACGATTCATGCGATCAATAACAGATTGGATCAGATCAACAGACAACAAATCATTTTTAATCAGCCAAATCCGTATATTTTGCAAAAAACTACCAACATGATGCGTGGCTATCCGATGGAGGCAATGGCGCCATACATTGCACAAGAAGATCCGCAAGTGGCGGCATTTCTTGTTGCGATCGCAAAAAAGGAAAGCGCGTGGGGCAAACGTGCGCCGAAATTGCATGGACAGGATTGTTATAACTATTGGGGTTTTCGTCAAAAGAGAATGCGTATGGGTAGTGGTGGTCACACGTGTTTTGACTCACCGCGTGAGGCTGTGATGGTCGTGTCTGCTCGAATCAAAGATTTGATCGCCAAAAAATATAATACGCCACAAAAGATGATCGTGTGGAAGTGTGGGTTCAGTTGTCAGAATCACAGCAGTATGAGCACTGCCAAGTGGGTGCAAGATGTAGATTACTATTACGATATGATGTATCAGGAAAGTCTCTAGAATGTAAAACACTCAGGGGCATGTTTTGAAAGAATGTTTCCCTCGTATACATTATTTTTTTCTGTTATCATATTCTGAAAAAATGGTCTGGGTCTCGGTGGTTTTTTGAGATGTATTGCGCAACGCATCCCGTATGCTTGGTTGTTGGTTATTTGAGAGTTTGTTATGGTAATGTCCCCGATGCCAGACGATGTAATGAAGGCAACCCCGCTTTTAAAATTATCCTTGAATACGCTATTGTCAATCGTGATGATATTATCATAAATCTCTGTTTCGATACCCCCCTCAAGGTTAGATGAGGATTCGGTATTTATGATTGTCACCTTCATATGGGGATGGAGGTCAATGCCTTCCTCGCCGTTTTCGGTGATGCGTGAATTTTCAATAAGAACCCGACCATCAAAGAGATAGAGTCCCTGCTTATCACTTTTTTTGATGGTGCAATTTTTGATTTTGAGAAGGGGTATTTGTGATATTTCTTCTTCTGATAAATTTAGAATCTCATATACGACGGGTTGTTTTGCTAATTCTGCGTTTGTCGGGCGATCTTTTTGACCCATCACGACACCAAAATCTTCCGCATCGGATATCGTGACGTTTAGAAGTGTGGTGTATGTGTTATAGGGGACGCTTACACCGTTCATTCCTCCAGAAATTGTCATATTGATCAATGTTGCATGGTCATTGGTGTGAATGATGTTTTTTTCAAAGAGGCGATCATAGGTAACTATCACATCGTTTTGCCCGTAGAGGGTGGTGTTCTCAGGAATGACAATGCTTTCTGTATATGTACCAGGAGCGACGATCACTGTACGGATGTTATTTTCTCGTGCATTCGTGAGAGCGTCTGTGATCGTTGTGAAAGGGAATGTAATCGTGCCAGTGTGTTTATCAGAAAAATCAGCAAGGTGGGCAAGGGATAATAATTTGTGTGTGAGCGCATCATAGCGGTCGAAATATGCTGTTGCAGGGTGGGTGCCGGTTGCGATGCTTTGGTCGACAAAAATTGCCCCGGAGGGGGGTGCTTTGAGCGTGTTGAGCATTTCGCGCGCGCTGTAAAACTGCCCGCCATACCACATGCCAGCACAGATGATGATATAGATAAAGATGCGTACACTGATCCAATACATAATGTGTAGTATAAATGGTTTTGTATGATTTGTAAAAAAAGAAGGGCGCATGTGTTGACATGGGCCCTTTTGGACGGATTTCTCTTTAGGCAAGGTGTGATGCAACTGCTGTAATAGCATCGTTTAAGCTCGATGCCTGATCGCGGATCATCGGGCTTGTGTCCTTTGTAAAGGTAATCCTGATGTCATATCGCTTCGTTTGACGATTTTGTCCGATGGAAATTTTTCTGGGATTTTTTTTGGAGCGCATGACGATCTTTTGCAATTGCATGACAGTTTTGCTATATAGCATGGACTCCTCACGCACGACAATCCGACATGTGAGACGTGACTGTGGCTTTAGTTGATCGTTATAGATCTTAAATGCGGCGCCTCTTTTGAGAGGCATTACGTAGCAATCCTCCAACAAAAATCGTGAAGTCACTTCTTCCGGAAAAGAGAAATATAAAACATTATCCACGATCGATGCCCTAGTAAGGACACTCTCAATGACTTTTGACGATTTTTTCAGATCGCCCAAATAAATGTTCCCATCGAGAAAGCAATGGAGATATGCTGCCAGTTCATTGATGGCAAATTTTTTTTCATTACCTTCTGCATTTTCAAGGGGTTTACCAAGTAAAAATGGGATTGTGCCAGCGACGAGTATCTTTTTTTCCACTATGGAGATCTCCTAAAAAAAATTTTAAAAAATATGTTAAATAACCAACATGATTTATATACCATTTTTGACATTTTGTCAATGCTTTCGCCGTAAAAGGAAAGAAAAAATAGTTGACGTCGTATCATAATTCAGGGACAATGAAATGGTAATGATATTTTCTAAAAATTATTTCTATGAAGTACAAAAAACACGTATTGAAAAACGGATTGCGCGTAATTCTCGTTCCGATCAAAGAAATGACCACGGCGACGGCTCTAATCTGCGTGGGGACAGGATCGCGCTTTGAGGATGCGCATGAAAATGGGCTTGCGCATTTCCTTGAACACATGTTTTTCAAAGGGACAAAGAAGCGTCCAAAAGCGATGATGATCCTCAAAGAACTGGACACGCTCGGTTCACAACATAACGCCTATACAGGGAAAGATCGCACGGCATATTATACGAAGGTGCCATCCGCAAAGATCTTGCAAGCGATGGATATTTTGCATGATCTTTTTTTGCACTCAACATTTGAGGTAAAAGAGATCAAAAAAGAATCCGGGACGATCATACAAGAGATCAATATGTATCAAGATATGCCGGCGCAAAAAGTGTATGACGTGTTCGAAACACTGCTCTATGGCAAAGATCATCCACTTGGCCGTGAGATTCTCGGCACAAAACAAAATGTCACATCATTTGTGCGAAAGGATTTTCTGGCGTATATTGCTCGCTGTTATGCGGCACATAATACTGTCGTGTGTGTAACGGGAAACTTCTCAGAAAAAAAAGTTCTCGCAAAGATCAAAGCGGATTTTGGCACAATGTATGGCGGGGATCGTCCACAGCACGAGTTGTTTATTGGTGCGCAGGAAAAGCCGGTCTGCATGATCGAAGAAAAAAAGACAGATCAAACACATTTTGTACTGGGCGTTCACACGGGAGGTTTTGATCACAAGGATCGTTACGTGTATTCTATTTTGGCAAATATCCTCGGTGGGGGGATGAGTAGTCGTCTGTGGGAAGAAGTGCGAGAAAAGCGCGGTCTTGCCTATAGCGTCCATGCGTTTGTGGATTTTTATCCGGAAGTGGGATATTTTGCAGTGAAAGCCGGTGTGGAGCATGATAAACTCATTGATGCAATCGAACTTATCTTAAAAGAATTAAGGAAAGTGGCACAACGCGGTGTAACGGAAGAGGAATTTGAGCGTGCGCGCAGTGGGTTTGAGGGGCGTATTGCCTATAGCATGGAAACATCAGATGCGATTGCAAGCAATTTTGCGGAGCAAGAAGCGACGCGCGATGAGATCATTGTGCCGGAAGAATCATTGCGTCGCATCAAAAGAGTTACACGAGCGGATATTCAGCGCGTGGCAAGGGAGATCTTTGTGAATAAAAGCTTGAATTGTGCGATCATCGGTCCACAGAAAAAACGTGAGAAAGAGATCAAAAAAATACTTCAATTCTGATCCTTTGCGTAGCGTAATCGATGGAGGGATTGGTATATTTTTATCCTCCATAAAAAGGTAATGTCTTACAGTTGTTTTTGTTCTGATATTGTGCTAGGCTGATACATAATCCTAAAGATATAAAAAACATGAGTCAAGTCATTGATGTGTCATCAAATATCATTTTTCGCGTGCTGGGAATTGTTCTCGGACTGTGGTTTTTGTATGTGATCCGTGATGTGATCTGGCTTTTTTTGATCGCGATTATCATTACGGCTGCGCTCAATCCGATGATCAAAAGTGCGCAGGTACTTTTACGTTCACCGCGCGCTGTGGCTGTCGGCACAGTATATATCATCTTCTTTTTACTTTTGGGTATTCTCATTTCATTTATTGTGCCAACGATCTCGCAACAATTCGAGCAGATCGGGACAGAATTGCCCAAACTTCTCGCGCAATTTTTACCACAGCATCTTTCACCGGCCGAAGATCCGACGCTTAGCAATATCAGTCAACAATTCATCGGTCTTTTGGGTAATCCTTTCTCCACTACGGTGGGGTTGCTGTCGGGACTGATCTCAATCTTTGCCGTGGTCTCCATGTCTTTTTATATGTCACTGCAAGAGGACGGGTTGAAAAACGCGCTTTTGCTCATTGTACCGGCACAACACCAAAAATATATTGCGACACTTATTGATCGGATCCAAGAAAATTTCGGACGATGGATGGCGGGGCAACTGATCACAATGATTTTTGTCGGTCTATTATATTATATTGCGCTACTCTCACTTGGTGTGCCATATGCGTCTGTGTTGGCGATCATAGGAGGGCTTTTGGAGATTGTGCCATACTTTGGTCCGATCATGGCTGGTGCGCCGGCTGTTGTGTTTGGGTTTATGCAAGATCCGACAGTGGGATTTCTCGTATTTTTGGCGTATTGGGCGATCAACTTGATCGAAAACTATTTTTTGGTACCAAAGATCATGAACAAGGCGATCGGTCTGCACCCGGTGTTGGTTATTCTTGCATTACTTATCGGCGGGCAAATTGCCGGTATTGTAGGCATTTTTCTTGCAGTGCCACTTGCCGGTGCGATCGGACTTTTCCTCAAGGATGTGATGGAAAAAAAGATCGCCTAAATTTTACACAGAAAACACTACTACACTACGTAGTATAGTAGTGTTTTCTATAAAGTTCTGCACATTTTTTTAACGTTTTTTGAAATTACCTTCTTGTGTCATGTGGTGGATCTGTGATCGTGATATCACTGCCAAACATCCATAGGGGCGTGTCGGCGAGTACGGCGTGTGCTTCATTTTCCAAAAATCCTCCGGTGATCTCCGGCGGTGTGGAGAAGTACGGAGTGAGTCCGCTCATTGTGCTGTCTTGCAGGATCGGCCATCGGGTATAACCGCCGACATAAGGAGAGGGGAGAGAAAAAACGACACGACTCACTTTGAATTCGCGGATCATAAAGGAACACATAGGGCACGGCTCAACATTGGTATATAGCGTACAACCACTCAGGTCGGATGAACCGAACAATGCATGTGCGCGATTAAGGGCAACGATTTCGGCGTGTTCGGAAACTTTGGTTTTGTAATCATTTTGTGCTTCGATGATGATGTGTCCATCTTTGGCGATCACCGTACCAAATGGTGCATCGCCCGCATCAATTGATTCTTGTGATAGTGCAATGCACCGGCGCATGCATATGTGATCAAAGTCATTCATAAGTTTTTTGTATTGTTATAACTGATTTAATATAAATATCATTTTTTCTTTTATATAACAATTATTTAAAAGAAAACTTCTGTCATCCTGAACTTGTTTCAGGATCTCACATCTCAGATGCTGAAACAAGTTCAGCATGACATGGATATTAAATGAGATCTTGTGAGGGTATTATAGCCTTTTTGTGACATGTTTGATAGTATAAAAACATTATGACACATCAGAGCATCAAAAAACCGGAAGGCGGACTATTGCAATCAGAGGAATGGATGGCTGTTTTGCATGCGGAAAAAAAGGAAACATACCGTATAGTGAGTGCGTATGCGATACATCACATGATCCAAAATCGCGTACCGCTATTTGGCGCGTATATGTATGTACCGCGCGTTTTTGATCTGGACCATACAGCATGTGCCAAGATCATCGCTGTAGCGCGAGAGCATGGTGCCGGATGGGTGCGGATCGATGTTGGCACGGAAGCGATGATGCGCGTTCTTGATGAATGCGGGCAACATGTTTTGCACGCACCGCACGACATGCAACCGCGACACAATCTGATCATCGATATTGCCAAAGACGAAGAAGAACTATTAAAAAATATGAAAAGCAAAACGCGGTATAATGTGCGTCTCGCGCAGAAAAAAGGTGTGACAGTTTTTGCATCAAAAGAACAAAAGTATGTAGATGCGTTTTGTGCGCTTGTCGGGCAAACGGCTGTGAGGAAAGAAGTTTCTTTCCATGACAAGTCACACTATGAAAAGATCATCAATACATTATCCGATGATCATGTGCAACTGTATATTGCTGAATACAATGGCAACGTGATCGCCGCAAACCTCGTATCGTTTTATGGCGGCGTGGCAACATACTTGCACGGTGCAACCGCCGATCGCGATCGTGACGTGATGGCGCCATTCCTCTTGCAATGGCAGGCAATTCTCGATGCAAAGGTACGCGGATGTGAATGGTATGACCTGGGGGGTGTATTCCCGCATACAGAGGATAAAGGCAAGCAGGGAATCACCCGATTCAAACAAGGATTTGCACCGCAAGAAACGTTTTTTGCCACACGAGGATCATATGATATTGTCCTATCACCACTGCGATACTATGGCTATCGTCTTGCACAGAAGTTCAAATCATAGGGTAGAGACGCCCTTTGTAAGTCTAAAAATTCTTGTCATTCCCGTGAAGCTTGTCCTCGAGAAATCGGGGAACGGGAATTCATGATTATTCTATATGCAAAATATACTTATATCAGATTTGCGTTACTCTTGACAAAATGACGATTTAGGTGTATAATACAGAGTCGTAGTAATTTGACAATTTTTCATTCACCACAGCCAAAAGAGTCGTATTTAAGGCAATTTTTGGTTGTGGTGAGAGACCATATCGGTCAAATCTAACAGCGAAAATATAAAAATGGCACATGTGCCAGAAAAAAGGAGGAAGATATGTCTTCTGATAACATGAAAACAATAGCACATTTCATCGATTGCGATGCCGATCCGTCCATCCCTAAAGGATGGAAAGTTGAGAGACATAACAAATGCGGACAATTGGAGTGGAACGCAAAAAAAGTTTCACTACACTTGTCAAAAGTACAGGAAAGTGGCAAGCAAATAAAGGGTAATCAGCTTTGCAAAGAAATTGAAAAAATGCCTGTGCTGAATGCCAATGTGCTGGATTACCTTTTGGCACATCCTGAACTTATCCCGGAAGAGTGGAAGAATAAAGTAGTTTTATTCTGGGGCACTATTTATTGCCTCTCCGATGGTCGCTTGGCTGTTCGTTGTCTCAGTTGGGACGGTGAGCAGTGGTACTGGCACGGCAGCGGGCTCGACGGTGATTTCCGTTCTGTCCATTCTGCGGTGTTGTGCGCAAATTAGTTCTTGGGACTTTGTTTCTTGAATCTTCTCTGGATTCTTTGAAACCTAGTCCTGTGATCCTAAAAAAAACGAGCACTGTGTTGTATTTCACACAGTGCTCTTTAATTTTGTGCTACAATAAAAAAGGTAGTAGGAAAATATGCAAGCGATTATGGTTTCTTGCTTTCGAATCTTGCAGGAGCAGGTTTGTAACCTGCTCCTTTTGTTTTTATTACACTTCACAAATATATTGTACATAATATAAATGGTGTTTCTATAGTGAATATTTTTTTCAAATTTTTGATAGTTGCTAAAATTGTGATATTGCAAAACTGTTAAAATCAGTAATTTTACAGTCATATGAAAAAATCTTGACTATCTGGTTTTCTCGCGCGTTATCTTGTATCATAAGATATATGATACTTACAATGATCAAAAAGATGATCCCGCGAAAGATCTTTCGCATGGCGCAACCGATCTATCACTATGTGATGGGTTTTTTGGCGGTGCTTGTGTGCGGTTTTCCCGGCAGAAAGATGATCGTTGTCGGTGTAACGGGGACGACGGGTAAGACGACAGTGGTGTATTTGACAGCGCAGGCATTGCGTCATGCAGGACTCCGCGTAGGATATACGTCGACAGCAATGTTTAGCGATGGAAAGAACGATTGGCTCAATGATAAAAAGATGACGATGGTGGGGCGGTTTTTCACACAAAATATACTCAGGCGCATGGTGCGAAACGGATGCGATGTGGCAATCGTAGAAACAACATCCGAGGGAGCGGTACAATTTCGCCATCGCTTTATCAATTATGATGTGATGGTTTTTACCGGGCTCTATCCGGAGCATATTGATTCTCATGGCAGTTTTGACAATTACAAAAACGCAAAAAAAGAGATCTTTGCACATCTTGCGCAGTGTAAACACAAAACGATCAAGGGAAAACACATTGCAAAAACGATCGTAGCCAATATGGACGATCTGCATGCACAGGATTTCATGCAGTTTGATGTAGAAAAAAAGATTGGTTTTACACAGGGCGACATGCAGGATGCATCTATGCAAATCGTGCAGTATACCGCAGGCATATCAAACAAAACGGGTGTGCGGTTTGCATGTGATGGTGTGGATGTGCAGATGCACATTCTGGGTGATTTCAATGCGACAAATGCTGTCGCTGCGATCTCTGTTGCGCAAGCACTGGGCGTGGAAAAAAATCGTGCTATTGAAGGGCTGATGCAGGTCATGAGTTTGCCGGGACGATTGGAGCGGATCGACGAAGGGCAAGACTTTACCGTAATCGTGGATTATGCATTCGAGCCGGTTGCTGTAACCAAATTATATGAAACAATTCGTGTCCTTGAACCAAAAAATATCATCCATGTCCTCGGGTCAACCGGAGGCGGACGTGATATTTCACGTCGCGCAAAACTCGGACGCATTGCGGGAGAATTGGCGCGCTCTGTGATCGTGACGAACGAGGATCCTTATGATGATGATCCGTTGGAAATTATTTCGGCAGTTGCAGATGGCGCGAGAGAGACAGGTAAGGTGGAAGGACGAAATCTCTTTTTGATCACAGATCGCGACAGGGCAATTGAGAAAGCTGTTTCTATCGCACACACAGGTGATGTGGTATTGATCACCGGCAAGGGATCGGAGCAGGCGATCGCTGGGAAAGACGGCATATTGTTTCCATGGGATGATCGACGGTGCGTGCGAGAGGCTTTGCGCA
Organism: Parcubacteria group bacterium; assembly: GCA_041660065.1. Taxonomy (NCBI): domain Bacteria; species Parcubacteria group bacterium. The sequence goes on from JBAZXC010000004.1 coordinate 46,472, forward strand.
AATTACGAAAATAATAAATGGTGTATAATGCATAGCAGAGAAAATTGTTGTTTAACATTTAGGATAATTCAACGAAAGAGGTGATCGATGTGGATGGCCAAACGGTTGTAACAAACGTGCAGGACGGCATCATGCGGTTTCGTTGTGTGATGTGTCGTCACGAGGCGGATGTTGCTGTAAAGAGTGGCGTACGAAAATTAAGAGTGCGATGTAAGTGTGGTTTTGTCATTGTATGCGAGATCGACCGGCGGACAAGTCGACGGGGTCCGTACAAATTTGGCACTGCACAATATGTGTCAAAAAGTGGCACAAAACATATCATTCAACCATTTGATATTTCATTTGGTGGCATGGGTTTTTGTTTTTTGCAGGGTGCAAAGCGCCAGCTTTTAGTTGGGCAAAACATCATTATTCAGTATGAAGTGAGTAGAGGATGTGACACAGTAGATGATTTTGTCGTGCGGAGAGTGTGGGATGATTGGATCGGTGTGCAATATGCTGATGGAATGAATCACCCACCACGACATCGGCTGATCATACCATTACAGCAACATAAATAAAAGGCGGTGGAGCAATTATGTATGTGCAAAAAAACAAAAGGATAATTTGTCGAGTACAGGAGGGACATGCGCAATTTATTTGTCCGCATTGCAAAAAAAGATATATGGTACCTCTGCGTCCCAATGAAAAACGTCGCAAAATTACTTGTCATGCGTGTAAGCAAAAATGTGAATGCACATTCAATCGGCGTTATACGATTCGTGAAATGCAGAGTGGTAAAGCGCGACTGGACATGGGAGAATTGGGGTATATGGCCGTTCTTTTGCATGATATTTCTTGCGCAGGTGTAGGCTTTAGTATTTCTCATGGACAAGCGCGCAAACTGCGCGTGGGTCAACAGGTGCAACGGATCGTATGTGATTGGAATCCGCGGTTTCCGCAACACAAGTTGATCATCCGTAATATTTCGGGCGAAAAGGTGGGGGCATGTTTTACCAAGCGCAGACAATTTTTTTAAAAAAAGATCGATGAAAACAATCTCTTGGAGAGCTCTCCGAGAGATTTTTTTATAGTCATATACGTGCAATTATTTGGACAAAGCATATTTATTGATTTTTGGTATTGTAAAAAGTACTGTATTTTAAAATAGAAAAACCAATGAGACATGACCTCTTTTTCTAAATGATGTATTTTTTTGACAGAAAAGGTGTTTTTACATACAATGAATAATCACAATGTTATGGGTGTTTGTTATTTGACAATAAAAATTTTCCAATTATATATGGGGTGCGATGATGGAAGAATTAGAAGCGGGAGTAAAAGGGGGGCAGACATGGATCGTTTGTCCGCATTGTAAGAGGGGGTCTGGTATAAATGTACCGGAGCACTATGTCAAAAAAACACTTGGATGTAAATGTGGAGGAAAATTTCTTGTGACATTTATTCGTCGCAAATGCGATCGAAAAAAGATCAGTGTTACAGGAAAAATAACAATTAATAATGAGGAGCATCCGATCATATTGGTAGATTTATCGTTGCAGGGTGTGAGTTTCACGGTTTATTCTGCAAAAGTAGGCATAAAAAGAACATATGACATTTCTTTTTCATCTCATGGAAGCACAGTTAAGACCCCGATAAAAATTGTCGGTGTTTCAGACAAATATGTAAAAGCAGAATTCGTCTTTATTGATGAGTATTGCGGTGCAAAATTGTCGGTGAGACGCATATGGGACAGGTTGTTATGAAAGAAAATCCAAAAACGCCAATGGAAATATTCCAGTGGCGTTTTCTTTTTTTGAGGATGCTAGAGAAGTGTGACGATATAGATGAAAAATGCCGTAACGACAAATCCGACAGCGATACCGCCGGCAACCTCATTGGCATAATGGCCGACGTGTTCTTTGAGGCGAGGGAAATCTTTATGGTTGATTCCTTTGGTTTCTTCTACAAGTTTGTTGAGTGTGCGTCCTTGCATGCCGATCTGCATACGTATGCGCATTGCGTCATAGATCGTAATGAAAGCAAAACACGATGCGACGGCAAACACGCCGGACGTGACATTTTCATAATAGCCGATCACAACAACAAGTGAGGTGACGAACGCACTGTGTGCGCTGGGAAAATGCCCCGGGTCGAGGATATTGTCCCATTTGATGCCGTGTCTGATCGAGAGTCGTACAAATTTTATCGACTGCGCAAAGATGATTATGGCAATAGGAATGAGAAAAAGTTGAAATTGTATCAATGTGTCGATCATATGCATATAGTATAGCACCCTCTGTATTTTTTTGGTAGAGTGTGTTAGGATTGCAGTGTAATTTTAATAAGAAAAATATGATTGGAATTATTTTATTGGTCGCGATCGTTGTGATCGTTGTGTGGGTCATCGGGATCTATAACGCGCTTGTAAAGATGCGCGTACGCGTGGACGAAGGATGGAGTGACATCGATGTACAACTCAAGAGGCGTTATGATTTGATCCCAAATCTCGTAGAAACGGTAAAGGGCTATGCAAAACATGAGAGTCAAACATTGGAGGCGGTAATGGAGGCACGATCCAAAGCAACAGCGATCACGGTGGATGCAAGTCATGCAACAGCCGGAGATATGGCGGCGCTTGCCGGTGCGCAACAGGGTCTTTCTGGGGCGTTGGGTAAACTTTTTGCTGTGGCGGAAAACTATCCTGATCTCAAAGCAAATCAAAACTTTTTGCAATTGCAAAATGATCTCACGGATACAGAGGATAAGATCCAAGCGGCGCGTCGTTTCTACAATGGTACTGTGCGTGATTACAATACCAAAGTAGAGACTGTACCAAGTAATATTGTGGCAAGCCTCTTTGCTTTTACAAAGAGAGAATTCTTTGAGATCGAGGACACACAGAGAGAGAACGTCAAAGTACAATTTTAAACATAGTTGTAAAGTTTATAAAGCCTGTAAAGTCCATAAAGTTAAAAAGTCTTATCACTTTATAAACTTTATGGACTTTATAAACATTGTTTTGATATATGTCTACCATTTATACACAAGTGGATAAAAATATTCGTTTGACCTTTGTCTATATCACAGGATTTTTGATTTTTGTGATGGGCGTCGGTTATGTCTTTGCCAACGCGATGAACAATCAGATCATCCTCTATATTGCCGTAGCATTTTCTATCATCATGAGTTTTGTCTCATATTGGTGGAGTGACAAGATCGTCTTGAGTATGAGTGGCGCAAAAGAGGTGACGCATGACAATGCGCGGGAAATCTATCATATCGTGGAAAATTTGTGCATCACAGCAGGTCTTCCTGTGCCAAAGATCTATGTGATCGAAGATAGTGCGCCAAATGCTTTTGCTACAGGACGCGATCCGGAACATGGTGTGATCTGTTTGACAACGGGGATCATTCAAAAATTGGAGAAGACAGAATTGGAGGGGGTGGTTGCGCATGAGTTGTCGCATATTGGCAATCGAGATATTCTGCTTTCCACGGTCATCGTCGTTTTGGTCGGTTTCGTGACACTTTTGGCGGATTGGTTTCGCCGGTGGGCGTTTTTTGGTGGACGCGGACGTGACCGAGATGGCGGACAATTGCAACTCATTTTAATGATCGTCGCAATCATGTTATCCATTCTTGCTCCGATTGCGGCGGTATTGATGCAAATGGCAATTTCTCGCAAGCGTGAATTTTTGGCAGATGCTTCCGCGGTTTTGCTTACGCGATATCCGGAAGGTCTCGCTAGAGCATTGGAAAAAATTTCCGGTGACAGTGAAAAGCTTGAAGCGGCAAATCGTGCGACGGCGCATCTCTATATTGTAAATCCGTTTAAAGGAAAAAAAATCTCCGGTCTATTTGCAACACATCCGCCAGTTGAGGAACGCGTGGCGGCACTGAGAGGGTCGGAGATAAAATGATTTTATTCTCTTAAACATTATGATCATCAAATCTCCGAAAAATTCGGAAAAATATTATTGGACGGAACACGCCAAGGCAAAGATGCGTCAATATGGTTTGAGCGCGCAACGTGTTACGCGTGTCATTCGTAGTCCACAACGCAAAGAAGAAAGTATTGTCGGTAATGGAACGATCGCTGTCATGCAGCCACAGTCAACGCGTCGCGATGCGAGCGGTAAAAAAACATGGAACAGTGAAATTTGGGTCATGTACAAATACGCCAAGAAAAAAGTTTCTCCCACAGATGCACAAAAAGTTTCTGCAGAGGATAATCCAATGATGCGGTTTCTCAATAACGTTGCGCAAAACCAAAAGCAAATTCACATTATCAGTGCGTGGCGGTATCCCGGCAAGACAGAGCCGGGAGAAAGCTTGCCGGACGAGATCACTGATGAGATTGCAGAAATCGCATAGTCTGATATAATACGAGTGTGAAATTAATCATAAATAATAGAAAGGTGGGTGACATTATGGAAGAACAAAATAACACACAACAAGCACAACAACCACAGCCACAAGCACAACCGGTAGTAGCTCCCGTGCGACAAGCTGATCCTGCAGATGTGGAAAAGAATAAAACAATGGCAATTTTGGCATATTTTATTTTCTTTTTGCCACTTATTACGGACTCAAAAGACAGTCCATACGCAAAGTTTCATGCTAATCAATCGCTAGTTCTATTGATGTTTACGGTTGGCGGATACATCATTTCAAGTATTTTGACAGTGATTTTGATCGGATTTTTGATCTACTTTGTCGTAATGATCGGAAGTATCGTACTTTGGATCATGGGCATCATCAACGCATCCAATGGTAAAATGACAGAACTTCCTCTTATCGGAGGAATTCATCTTTTGGATAAATAAATTTAGACAAGTAGACTAATTAGACACGTAGACTTGTAGACAAAACAAAAACAGGTGAAAACCTGTTTTTGTTTTTTTATAATGTCGAAAGTTCATCCATCTAATTATCGTCTACCTGTCTACGTGTCTACCAATCTACTTTTCTACTGATCTACCAGTCCCCGCCTGCATTGCGTGTGCAAAAGCACTGCGGGCAGGTACTTGTCTAAATATCTACAAGTCTCTGCCTGCTTACCTACTGGCAGGCAGGTATGGTATAGTAGAGGGAGTAAATACACATTGTAAAATAAAAAATATGGAAAAAAATATTTTGATCAAAAAAACAAAAGTTGTGGCAACACTTGGTCCGGTATCGGAAACCGTGGAGGTGTTGGAACAGATGATTCGTGCCGGACTCAATGTTGCACGGTTCAATTTTTCTCACGGGGCATATGAATGGCATGAAAAGGTGATGCAAAATGTACGCACCGCGGCAAAAAATGTGGGCGTGCCAATTGCGATCCTCGCAGATTTGCAGGGTCCGCGTGTACGCACGCATGTTTCTGCAGAAGTGGTGATCACATCCGGTGAAACGATCAAATTGTTTGACGTGTCGCAAACTGATGAAGTGATCGCAAAAAGTGCGGCAAATGCAAAATATATCGCACTGGACTGTCCACATATCGTTGATGCGATCACTGTAGGCAATGACATCCTCATCGAAGACGGACTCATGAAGTTGCGCGCAGTGGATAAGACGGCGGAGTATGTTGTCTGTGATGTGGTGGATGGCGGCACAGTCAAAAATCACAAGGGCGTGAATATTCCTGATGCGAGCATCCCATTGCCGACGATGACAAAAAAAGATTATGATGATCTCGCATTTGCATTGGCGCATGATGTGGATTACGTGGCATTGTCGTTTGTGCGCAACGGGCAGGATATCGTCGATGTGCGGCAAAATATGCAAAAGATCATCGGCGAAGAAACATACTTGCCAAAGATCATATCAAAGATCGAATGCAAAGAAGCATTGGGGAATATGGATCGTATTCTCGCGGCGACGGATGCCGTGATGATCGCGCGTGGGGATCTCGGTATCGAAATGGATCCGACGACGATCGCAATCCTCGAAAAAGATATTTTGGAAAAATCCATTCATCATTTGCGTCCGGTCATCGTCGCAACGCAAATGCTTGCGAGCATGGAACATAACGCACGACCGACTCGCGCGGAGGTAGCGGATGTGACCAACGCTGTTGCAGACCATACGGATGCCGTGATGCTTTCCGGTGAATCCAGTATGGGTGCATATCCGGTAGAGGCCGTGGACACAATGGCACAGATCGCGGCACATACAGAAGTGTCTCCCTATGATGATATGTTGGTGGCGATGCCGATCACGTTTTCATCCGAAGAAGTGCGTATTGCTCATGCAACATACGATTTTGCAAAAGAAATGCATGCACAAGCGATTGTGATCTATTCGGAAAGTGGGTACACTGCGCGGATGCTGTCACATTATCGACCGGAACAGCAGATCATTGTCGTTACAAATCGTCAAAAAGCATACAACCAGCTCGCGCTCGTATGGGGCGTAAACTCGTTTCTTGCCGCGGGCGAAGAAAGCCGCGAGCAGTGCATCAACCATGCGATCGATGCGGCAAAGGGAAAAGGGATCTTGCACACAGGTGATCTCGTGATCACAATTCTTGGCACCACAAAATTGGGAAAGAAATTAACACTTACAGGTACGCGTTTGATATAAAATTCTTCAGTGGCAGATATTACACTTCTTTGGAACCATGTAATCTCTCACATGCGTTGTTTTGTCCATAAAAAAATTTGTCATTGATATGTGGAGTAGGTATATTTTTTGCTCTTGATAAAATGACACTGGAGATGCTATGATGATACATCCGCTACAGTAGGTAAAAATTTTCATTGAAAAAATACAAAGGAGGTATTTCAATGACGGATAAAGTCATTACACAAATTGGTTCTTTGCCACATATGAATGTGAGTGAAGCGGTTAGTTACAGCTTGCTTCACGAAATCCCATTTTTCCCTGAGCTCCCAATCCTTGGTGATTCGATGTTGAATTACGCAAAAAATCCCGGGAAAATGAGTTGTCTGGAAGAGTTCAAAAAACATCGATTTTCGCGTGTAAAGATCCAATGCATCGGTCCGGCAATACTGATCACAACAGGGTGTGGTGAGAATGAGGCATTAGAGGTCATTTGCAATCACATTACCACGATCATGGATGGTCTTTACGCAGACGAAGTCATTCTTTTTTTGGATGAGCCGGCATTGGGGCAGGCGGGGTTTGATTATGAGAGCATATGGGATGCGATTTTCTCAAATTTTCATGTTGTCCGTGGTGTGCATTGCTGTGGTCCGATGGATTGGGATATTCTTTTGCGATCATCTGTTGTTGATATGATCAGCTTTGATGCTTCTCAGTTCAATATTGCTCTTTATCCATACTATCGCAACGGCAAAAAGATTGCGTGGGGCGTTGAGAGAAAAGAGCACGTAGCTGATTTTCGTGCAGGCGATCTGATCACACCGCCATGCGGTATGAGTCCGATGAGATATAATGTCAAAGACTGTACTGATCAACTGATCAACCTCAAACAGATCAAAGATCATGCCATAAAAATGATGGTGTAAAAAATGATCTTACCAGTATCAAAGAGACTTCTGATAGTAATTATCACGGGTCTCTTTTCATTTTGAGTGCATGCTTGTATCATGATAGATATGAAAAAATATCTTGTCATTTCAGTGATCGTGATCATTGTAGGCGTGATATTTTTTATCTGGTCAAAAAATTATTTTGTACAACCATTTAATAATGTCCAAGATATTCCAATCCAAGATGAGAAGCAGATGCTTCCCAACGATATAATATCTCCGGAAGTGCCCAATATATCTGATGCGAAATCACGTGATTTTCAGTCTCCGCTGGAAAGAGCAAACGAGCGTGTGATCAAAAAATATTTTGGCATATTCATTACGCAGCAAAATTCTCCCATTCAACCAGAAAGATTTTATGGTTATCATACGGGTACTGATTTTGAGATTTTTCCTGAAGAACGTGATGCACCAGTTGTGGTAAAGGCGATCTGCACAGGTCAAGTGCTTGTAAAGAGATCTGCTACAGGTTATGGCGGTGTGGTAGTACAATCATGTGATGTGAATGGTCAGCCTGTGACAGTGATCTATGGTCACATGAAGCTGGCGAGCATTTCTCAAAAAATAGGCGACCATGTGGATATGGGTGAGGAAATTGGGGTTTTGGGATCGGATAAGAGCATAGAAACCGGCGGAGAACGGAAGCATCTCCATCTCGGCATCCACAAAGGAACAGGTATCAACATCATGGGCTATGTCCAGAAAAAAAATGAACTCGATGCATGGCTTGATCCGTGCGTGTATGTTTGCGACTAGGTCGTATGCAACGTGAATATAAAAGAGCGAAGAATTTTCTTCGCTCTTTGGTTTTTTATGTGAGGTGATCAATGGATCGTCTTAGATTAGATTTTGCTTGCTTTTCATATTTTTCTCTAAAATATTCTGTTAGAAATATGAAAGGACGGTGCAAAAAACGTCTGAGTATCTTGGCGCGTTCTCTTGCAAAAATATCTGCGGGAATATGAGAATACTCTTTACGAATATTTTTCTCATAGGTGTCAAAGATCTCAGTTGATTGTCCAAAGATCGTCAAGTCAATATCAATGATGACTTTGGCATCATTGTCTGCAGGACACGTGTTATGTGTTGTTGACAAAATGAGATTGGCCACTTTTTCTCCAAATGTGTCTGGCATGCCCATTTCTCGACATAACGCAGTGGCGAATGTGGCACTTCGTTTCTCATCTCCGCTCTGAGGAAAGGCATCGTGCATAAAGATTGCCATAGCAACAGTCTCTCTGTCATTGATCAAGCGTGTAGGGACATCTTTTAGCTCTGCGATGCAAAAAGCGATATGTCCGTAAAACGTGTGATAAAATCTCGCTGGTGTGCGATATGTCGCAACGAGTTTTGTATAGGTGTCTGAGCATCTTTTCTCGGTGCCGAACTTTTTGCAAATGTGCATGAAATATTTTTCCATTTTCAGATCTCCTTTGAAGTGGAAATTTTTTGCAGAAAATTTATAGCGCGTTTTCGCAGTGTGCAGATATTTCCATCTGAGTTAATGACATGTAGCTCCAAGCGGTTTTTATGAGCGATATCGATCGATTGGGCGAGGTCGGGGATTTCTGTGATAAAACGCATATGCCTGTCAGTGCCACGCTCTGTGATTCGTCGACGATTTTCCATTTCATCTTCGCAGACCACATAAAGAACTTTGTGTCCGATGTAGCGGTATAATTCTTTGCCAGGTTTCAACCCATAGGAAATTTCCAAAAAAACGTTGGTGCCTTTTGGCACTTTTTGCAGTGCTTTTTTCAAAAATTGAAACCACTGCGGTGCAACAAATGCGGTCAATTCGGCATCGTGTGTAATTGCCAGATCGACGAGGTCGGTCTTGTCTCCGAACTTTGCAATGATCAATGGTTTGATCAGCGCGGAAAAAAGATCTGTGTTGATGTGGATATTGATTGGGTCGATCCCAGTAAGCATTGTGAGAAATGTGGATTTGCCTGAGCCAGGTCTTCCGACAACCATGAACAGATTTTTAATCCCCAGCGATTTTTCCAGTAATAGCGTGACAATGGCAGGAGAGACACATGATGCGAGATCGTAAAAATCGCATTCTGTCGTAGATTTTCTCGCTCGTGAAGCGGAAATACCGGCAAATTCTTTTTCGGCCAAGATATAGAAGATCTTATCGATGCCAAATTGTTCTTTGTTGAGTTTCATCACACGCTTTTCATTTTCCATATCGTTTTCGTCGCGTATGCCACGGATCATGATGATGCGCGAGAGGTCGACATACTCTTGGGAATATTCTGCGAATGTTTTTATCAAAACATTTTTTGGAAGAGGATAGTGTTGCCACATCGTTTTGCATTCCTCCTCAGAAAACCAGCGTGTGCCATTTTTTGCTTCATTGGTTGAGCAGATGATCGTCACTTCGGGGAATATTTCTGCGGATCTTTTTGCAATTTGGAAATGACCATGTGTCGGCGGGGTAAAGCATCCAGGATATACAGCAGTTGTTTTCATAGTTGCCTCCGTATGATGTGATTGTTAAGGAACGTGTGACCACATGATAGAAAAATAACGATCTTTTGTTCGGAAAGATCACAAAAAATATTGACAGGGGGTGAATTATCCTTTAAAATAGGGGGTATTAAGCATTGATAGTGACGAAAATTTTCGTCACCACATTATTTTTATGAGCGAATATAAAGCAATCACTAGACAACTGAGAGAATTAGGTTTCAATCGCAATGAAGCAAAGACGTATGTCGCTCTGACACAATTGGGAGAATCCAATGCTACAAATATTGCAAAAAAAGCCGGTCTCCCGCGAACGACTGTGATCAGCATCTTACAAAAACTGGAAGGCGAAAAGTACATTTCCATCCACAGATATCGCGGAAGAAGTTATTTTTGGATCGAGTCGCCACACATGCTCAAGCAGGCATTTATGAATCGTGTGAAGCAAGCAGATGAATTGGGCATGCTTTTGGCCGATCTTTATCGCTCAGAGTCTGATTTTCCTTTTGCAAAGATTTATGACAGCAAAGCGAGCATCAAATCATTTATTGAAAAAATGATACTTGGGATGAAGAAAAAAAGTGAGATTTACACGATAGAAAATCCGCATGCGGGAAATTATCATAAAATTTTATCGGAGGAATTTTTCTACGCAATGCTGGACTTGAAGAAAGAAAAAAATATTATCACAAAATCTCTGGTAACCGCAGGATCGATCAAAGACATCCGTCCACAAAAAATAGAAAGACAGACGATCATCCTCCGCGAAATGCCAAAGGACATCGCATTTAAGGCATCGTTCTGGATTGTTGGTGATACTCTGGTTCTGTTTTCCGGAAAATATCCCTTTATTGTAGCGATCGATCATCGCATCATAACGGACAGCATGAAAAGTATCTTCAACTATTTTTGGAACATTTCTACACAGAAATGATATGATCGGTGCATGTTTGATGGTAAAGTTTAAAATATTTTTCAATCAGTCTCCCGAACATTCTCACATGTTATTTTTACAGAGGTACAAAAGGATGTTACTATGGTGGCATAGATTGACAGGCAAATTCTTTTACACAACATCGGATCACATTTTTTATTTTGCGATGTAAGAATTAACAATACGCTTATGATGGAACTTGAAGATAAGATCAAAGGGGTAATTGCCGGGCTTTTTGGATCGATCATTGCCAGTTTTGGCGTTGCTTTGGGCGCATCTCTTTTGACAACGAATTATTGGACGGTGATACTCTCCGGCTTGATCGTCGGTTTGGCCAGTAGTTTTGCCAATGCTTTTGGGCCGTTGGTTTCCAGTACGCGTATGCATAATTCTCAAATGTGTTCCAGTGATGATCTGGGACAGGCCTTTGGATCATGTTTTCTTACATTTATCTTTGTCGGGATGCCTCTTATTTCTTATGTGTTGATCAATGATCTTTCACTTGCAAGGATCATCTCGATCATCACGGGACTGGTGCTTCTCTTTATTCTCGGTGTACATGAGGCGCAACTGGAGCATCGATCCCCGTTGGTCTTTGGTTTCACCATGATGATGGTTGGCGTTGTTTGCGCATATGTTTTTTACCTTTTGGCCAATCTGCTGAAATAAAAGCATTATATCGGTACTTGACTTTTATGGGTCTGACTCTCTATTATGGCAGAAAGAGATTTCGCATAGGTTCTGGTAGGCTGCTTTTGGGATATTTTACCTAACAAATTTTTAGGGAGGAATGATCATGAAGGAGTGTACGTGCGATAACAGACATTGTTGCTGTTGTTCTCATACCAAAAAAGAAACGATCTATAGCCAAAATGAGTTTGGGCATAAGTTTTCTTTTGAAAGAATAACGTGTGCTGACTGCGGGAAATGGATCACGGATAAACGGTGTTGACGTATTTCTTCTGTTCTTTTGTCCAAAATAATGCTACCGATGCTGTACTTGCAGAGGTAGCATTTTATTTTCTATAGAGGATCAACTTATAAATGTTGACACGTGACTTATTATCTGATTTACTTGAGTATCAGTTGTTTACCAATCACATAATAATACGGAGGTGATTATGTCTGAAAAGCACTATACATTGAACGGTTCGGCAATGGGCATTATTTTGAAAGAGCTCGTGAGAAGGGCGATCGTTGTGGCTCGCAGGCAGATCAAAAATTTTGAGGTGACAAAAAAAGAGGGGTATAGCGGAAATATGGATGACGTTTTTACATCAGCGGATCGAATGGCACAAGAGATCTATGTAAAACTGCTCCAGGAGTGTTTTCCGCAAATTGGTATTATCGGAGGAAGATTCTTTGGTGATTTCCACTGCCGACGGGATTGATGCGTACTTCACTATTGATCCTATCGATGGGACCAAGGCGTATATCAGACGCCAATCGCATGGCATTGGTTCAATGGTGGCATTTGTATCCAATGGAGTAGTTGAATCAGCATATATCGGAGACATCAACAGCCAGGAAATTTTTGGGTTTCGTCCCGATTCTTCCAGCGTCTGGAGAATTACGGATTTGGAGGTGTTTGAAAGACTTGAGGCAAGTCCGCCTTCGGTGGGTATTGGTGATATGTATCTACTCCTTAGGGAAAGAGAGCGTATATACAGTCCAGTTTCTCGTCAAATTATTGATAAATTCAAGTCGATCTTGATCGATGGTGGGAGTATCGGCATCTGGGCAGCTCGTTTATGGAAAGGAGAAGTGGGCGGACTTCTTTTAAATCCTTCGTGGGAAACGCCATGGGATTCAAGCCCGGTTATCGGGATCTCAAAAAAATTAGGGTACGTTTTTTTGAGACCATCAAGGGAGGGTTGGGGAGTGTACGAACCCGTTGTGTCCAAAGAGAAGTATGAACGCAAGCATGACACACTCATCATTCATAAAAATCATCTGACGCAACTTGGAAAACACGTCTCAGTTTTTAAATGATAAAAAAAGAATGGCTTAGCGGCAAGTGTGAAAAAACTTGCCGCTTTTTACTTTTTAATCGTCTGTTGTTCTGTTTACTCGCAGGGACGGTATGTTGTTACCTTTTGTTTTTTTGTGTACTATGATATAGTACTTCGGATCGTGAAAATGGAAGTAAGATCAATAGAATGCAATAAATAATGGTGAGGTGGCCGAGTGGTTGAAGGCGCACGCTTGGAAAGCGTGTTAGGGGCAACTCTACGCAGGTTCGAATCCTGTCCTCACCGCCCTGTACCGTACGGTACAGGGCTCCGCCAGAAATAAAAAACGGAGTCAAATATCGTACGAAAAAACAGTCCTACGCCATACGATACAGGACTGTTTTTGTATGGGGAAGAATAGACGTTGAAATTTTTTTGCTGTGAATTATGATAGACAATTCACTTAAATATGCTACGATGAGCTTACAAATTAATGGTTTTTCATGTCTATGAAACCGATCATGCAGGTGAAAAATTTGACTAAGGAATTTGTCTTTCCGGTGAAACAACAGTCGGCAGGATGGTTCAAAAACTTCGTTGCACCACAAAAACGTACGGTTGTCGCTGTGGACGATGTGTCTTTTAGTGTTGGTGCGGGAGAGCGGATCGCTTTTATCGGTCCAAATGGCGCAGGGAAGTCCACGACGATCAAAATGCTTACCGGTATTTTGCATCCGACCAGCGGATCGATCGATGTGTTGGGTTTTGATCCGGCACGCGACCGCAAAAAATTGGCGTATCAGATCGGTACCGTCTTTGGACAGCGATCGCAACTTTTGCCCAATTTACCGCTTACGGACTCGTTGGAATTTTTTGGTGTGATGTATGATCTGACGGACAAACAGATTGCAGAGCGCATCGCAGAACTTGTGGAACTTTTTGGTCTTCAAAAATTTATGGACCAGCCTGTGCGCAAATTGTCTCTCGGTCAGCGTATGCGCGGGGAAGTTGCGGCATCACTGATGCATCGACCGCGGATCATTCTCTTGGATGAGCCGACGATCGGATTGGATGTGGTTGCAAAGAAGCGATTGCGAGAATTATTGTTGCGCATCAATGCGGAGCAAGGCACGACGATCTTTTTGACATCGCATGATGTGGGAGATATCGAGCTCTTGTGTGATCGCACGATCGTGATCCATCATGGCGCGATCATCAAAGATTTGCCGACGAAGGAATTGGCGCATACATTCGTTTTTGAAAAATACATCGATCTCATCCCGCAGGAAACCTTTCGCCATTTTCCCGCGTTGCCACAGGGCGTGCGATATCTCGTGGAGGACAAAGATAAAATTTCTATTGTTGTAGATATCAGTGTGATCAGTGTGACGCATGCGCTGACAAAAGTTCTGGCACTTTTTGATGTGCAGGATGTTGATGTTTATGATGCAGATCTGGAAACTGTGATCCGACATATTTATGAAAAAGCTTAGACTCGCGCACAAGATCATCACAACGCTCATCAAAGATCAATGGTATTATCGCGGTCGTGTGATTGCGGATATGATGTTGATGTTTGTCCGATGCGGGGTGTTGCTTGTGTTGTATGCATATGTATTCCGTCTCAAAAACGGTGTGATCAACGACACGACGTTTGGAGTTGTGGCGTGGAGTATTTTTTTCTATTTTGCTTTTATCACATTGCGTTTGCGCGAGATCACACGCATGATCATGCAAGATGTGCGCAGTGGTACTGTGGAAACACTCTTTGCCAAACCAGTGTCATATATCTTTTACCGTGTGATGTGGCAATTGGGCAGCGGGATCAGTTCGTTTGTGATTGTGAGCGTGTGTGGTAGCGCACTACTGATCTGGTGGGTCGGCATACCGGAAACGATGACGATCGGTATTTTCCTCCCGACACTTTTTGCAGTTTTTTGTGGCGCGATCATATTGACGCTGACACTGTATGCGATCGTCGGATTTATGGCGTTTTGGATCGAAGATGTGAATCCGATCTTCTGGCTCGTGGATAAAATTGTCATGGTGTTGGGTGGCTCCTATTTGCCGGTCGCACTTTTCCCGCCTCTCCTGTACAAGGTTGCCGTGTGGAGTCCTTTTGGCGCAGCGAGTTTTATCACACACACAGTGAATGTCTCATGGCAAGAAAAATGGCCGATGCTTGTCGGGATCCAAATAATGTGGATTGGCATTGGTCTCGTGGTGTTATATGTGATCAATCATTACGCGCACAAGAGAGTATCGATCAATGGCGGATAAAATATATGATGAATGACTTGCGATTTGCATTGTATGCGATCAAAAAAAATATTGCGAATAGTACGGAGTTGCGCACAAGTTTTGCGCTCACCGTTTTGGGTATGGCGATCAATAACGTGTCATTTCTCGTAATTTGGATTTTCTTCATACAGTCTGTGGGAGAGATCAACGGATGGCGTGCAATTGATATCCTCGCTCTGGATGGCTTTGTGGCACTGTCATATGGGATCACATTTTCGATCTTTGTCGGCATCAAATTATTACCACAATATGTCGCAGACGGTGTCTTTGACCGCTTCTTGCTCTCGCCAAAAAATGTACTTCTGCGTGTGGCAACATCGGCATTTCACGCCTCAGCCGTGGGTGATTTTGTATTTGGCGTGGCGTGCTTTGGTATCTATGCATGGGTTGTGGATATACATATCACACAATTGATGATCCTATTTCTCTTGACGATCAATGCGACGGTGATGTTTTTTGTCGTGAGTGTTTTGATCTATTCTGCGAGTTTTTATTTTACTGATGCGTATTCTGTGACATATAGTCTCTTTGACCTCTTCATGACGCCGACACTTTTTCATGGAGGGTTATTTCATGGGACGATGCGTTTTATCTTTACATTCCTTATCCCGTCACTCGTGATCGGAGCATTGCCGACAGAAATTCTCGCATCCGTGTCAGTCGTACACATGCTTGTATTGATGGGTATTACGGCTGTATGGTTTGCGGGAGCGATGTGGTTTTTTCGCCACTCGATCAAACGGTATGAAAGTGCCAATTTCATGACATTTGGGAGGTAAAAAGACAATTTTTCATTATTGTGCTACTATAGTCGGTATTATGAATATGCAAGATGACAAAGAAAAAAAGGAACAGGACCATCCTGATCATGATGAATTTGGTGAGAGCATAAATGATTTGCGACCAGAAGAGGAAAAGCCCACGTATGCCGAGGGTGATGCAAAATCCAAAGAGCTCGTCAAAAAGATCACACGCACAAGTTAGAAAAATAAGTGAATATTGGCCAGCCCAAGGCTGGTCCCTGCCTACCGGCAGGCGCCTCGGGAGGAAGCGGTTAACATGAACAAATAATTAAATATTGGAGAGGTGCCAGAGTGGTCGAATGGGACTGACTCGAAATCAGTTGTCTCGTTTTAACGGGACCCAGGGTTCGAATCCCTGCCTCTCCGCCAACAAGAAATCTTATTATCATGCAAATGATAGTGGGATTTTTTGATTGGAGAAGGGAGGGATTCGAACATGGAAAGGGGTCGGGAAAACGATAGTTTCCCCGTGGTGGAAGTATTGAAACCGCAAGGTGTCAAAGAGCGAAGCGACGTGAGATTCCCTGCCTCTCCGCAAATAATCTCTTATTTTTTATAATGCGAAATTTTCTGAGTGGAGTAGAGTGATTCGATCTGACGATGCTATAAGTGAAGTTTGTAAAATTGTAACTCGAAAAAATTGAAATAAAAATAAAAAACTCCCGAGATTCTCGGGAGGTTTATTTGTTTAATCTCCAGTCACTGTTTGATGACAATAATTATTGATTATTATTCCAATGGAAGCATTTTTAGTGTCTGCAAAGATTTGCTTTTGGAAACGATACCAAGTTTTTTGAGAAACAGCATCAAGATTGAGCTTGTTAGAAAAATAAGAACAACTGGCGTTCGAACTGCTGCAAGCAAATCCCAAATGGCACTAAGAGTTCCTGATTTGCCATAGAAAGGCCAGCCGATGATGATGCACATTGCCATGAACATCCCTGCGATTTTACTGTTTTTCTCACTAAATCCGATTTTTTCGGATATAAAATTAAGTCCAGAAACACCCGAATCAATTGAACTTACGGCAAGTGAAATCATTAGAATAAGAAACATGATTCCAAGATAGAGATTATCGTTGAAATAAAATGCGACAATCATAACAAAAAACATGTAAATTGCAAACCATGCACATGCCCACATTCCAGTAGGAATCATTCTTTCTTCTTTGATTGCTGAGAGTTTTTGATGGTGGTGAGCGTGGGTGAGTGAGCCAATGATGATGCCTGAGAAATTGAATAGCGCAATCATCTTCCAGTCAACGCCTTTTGATAGGACGATATTATTCATAGTGCCGTCATTTGTTACAAATGCAGTTATTGCCATTGCAATGATAGCTGTTATCTGACCTATATAGGCTCCAATATCAGTTATCATTAGAAATCGAAGTCCTCCAAATTTTACATAGAAAATTGTAATAGATGCAAATGCTACAATCAGCCATGTTGCTGTTTCTTTACTCACAAAGACATATGTGGCAAATTTTTCATGACCTCCGGTAAGTGCTACCATCAATCCTTTCATATTTATGTTGATGGTGAGAAATGCTAGGAATGTAAAAAGTAGTAGCATCGGAATATAGTTCCCCCAGTTTTTACTGGAAGGAACATGTCGTCGAATAAATGCGGTGAGTGGGATAGCCAGACAATTGCCCACAATCCATGCAATTGCAGGAAGAAATCCTTCTGCATACATTTTGGACATTCCAACCACAATGGAAAAGCCCCAAGACCAATCAGCTGCCAGAGACATTCCTACACGCCAATTAGGAAAATTTTCGATGTCATCAATATTCACGTTTCTCATGATTCACTCCTTATCTTCTGAGGTTGGTTCAAATTTTAAAAGTACACTAAAATAAAATTAATGATCTCTATGCAAAGATCAGTTCAATATTGCATATTTTTGATAAATTGTCAAGAGAATAAGTTGTTGTGGATGTTGACAAAGTTTATTTATTATGATATTAATTAACATTCGAGTTCCTTAACAAAAAGAGCTTGAGTTTTGATGGGGGAGGCACATTTCTATTCAGTGGATTTAAAAACTATTGAGCGCATAAAGTGAAGGAGGTTGATTTCATGAAAACATGTTTAGATTTTAAGAGAGCGTTGGTGGAGAGTGGCCTGATGGATTTTGCAGAGGAAACATCCTTGGCAGTTTGGTTGGGTGACGGCATGAAGATGCTTCGAATTTTGGAGAGAAAGATTATAGAGCTTTTTGAACTGCAGGGTTATGAAGAGGGACGTTTCCCGCTCTTAGCTCACAGAAGTCATTTCAACAAGCTTTGTATGGAAATTTGCAATTTTGATGGAGGTGTTTTTTGCATTGAAGGAAAAAGTGACTTACTTCTGCGACCCTCTGGTGAAATTGTGTTTTATCCTCTTTTTGCAAAGTGGTCAAAAAAAAGAGGTCTTCCTCTAAGGTTTTTTTCCATTGGACAAATGTTTCGTCAAGGATCTGCTCAAAAGATATTTCGTCAGTGTGAGAATGATATGTTTGTAGAAGGACATGCCTCATTTAAAAATGCAGGAGAGGCGCATATTGAAGTAGATCGTCTTAATGATATTTTGAGGAGTTGGTTTTCCATTCTTTCACTTCCAGTCTTGATCGTGGACCGTCCAGGTGAAACAAATAAGCCTGTGGCAGAAAGGCACATTGGTTTTGATGGCATTTTGCCAACGGGGGAGACCATTCTTCTTGGCGCCTCGTATTATCAAGGACAAATTTTTTCTCGTGTCTTTAATATTAAAAATCGAGACACTGCAGATTTTGCATATCAGGCGGAAGCAGGATTTTCATCCAGAGCGATCCTAGCATCTCTATGGGTGCATGCGGACAAAAAAGGATTGGTATTGCCGAGTAGTTTTGCTCCTATTCAAGTGGCAATCATTCCTAGCAGTAAAGATGCTGGCATGCTTTTGCAGGCAGAGAAAATAAAAAAAGATCTCAATGTGGCTGGAATTCGAGTAAGGATTCAAATCCCAGAACGAAATAAAAGAGTCTTTTATCAGAATTTGGAGATATCCGGCTATCCGGTAGTAATTCGATTGAATGAAACAGACACTTGTCAAGTTTACTATCGTTTTGATGATCGATGTGATAGTGATCCAAAAAATCTTTTATTGGAAGTGAGTGAATACTTGAAAAATTTGGACGGCAGAATTCTGAGAAAAGCAGTGGATGCTCATATTTCCAAGATGATTTTTGTTTGCGAAGATGCAAGAATAATCATTGATGTCCTTAATAGTCAAAAAGTAGCTCAGATATTCCTCTGTAGTGAATCTACCTGTTTGCATGGAGTTAAAACCAGCGTTGGTCGAGGTGAGATGATTGGTTGGGATTATTCTAGTCAAGAGCGGGGTGCGTGTATTCAATGCGGAAAGGAAGGTAGACGTGCATATTATGCTAGAAGAATCTAGATAATAGAAATTGTTTAAATCAAAAAGCCGAGGATGAATTTCATCTGAGGCTTTTAAATTTTTTATGATGTTCTTTCGATATCCATTTTTGTTAGATATTAAGATGTTTTTTATGAAAGTCCTTCATAGTGAAAAATATTGTAGGAAAATTTCATCGTTGTTTTTGCAGGTTTTATTAATTATTCATCAAAAACGTTCCAATATTGTCCCACACTCCCCGCCCTGTACCGTACGGTACAGGGCTGTTTTTGTATAGTGGGGTATGGACGTGGAACTTTTTGTGATATTCTTATTATGAAATTTAAAAATATATGATTATTGATACGCACGTACATATCTCACTTTTTGAGAATAATGCAAAAAATTTAAAAGAAGCATTTGAAATTCTTTTAAATGATATGCAAAAATACAATATTGAACGAGCGATCATTGTTCCAGATAATATTGAAAACAGTGATCAAATAGCAGATTTGGAAAAAGCGATTGAATTGATTGGAGACAAAAAGAATTTCTATTTTCTTGGCAGTCCGCAGATTATTCAACGTGGATCAAGTGAGTTAGAAAAATATCAAAAATTGATAAAAGAGAAAAAAATCGTTGGTCTCAAATTTTTTCCAGGTCATGATCCATATTATCCGACAGATGAAAGATGTGTGCCGTATTACAAATTATGCCAAGATCTTGAGGTGCCTGTGCTGTTTCACACTGGCGAAAATACAGGAAACAGTGAATGCGCACAGTGGAATGATCCAAAATATATTGTGGAGATCACAAAGGAATTTCCACGATTGAAAGTCATTATCACGCATTATTTTTGGCCACGAATGGACTATTGTTATGAATTGACCAAAAACGTTCCAAATATCTATTTTGAAACTGCGGCTATGGCTGATGAGGAAGTTGTGGAAAAAAGTGGTGGCATTGGAAAAGTGAGAGAAATATTACATAAAACTATCGTGGATAGACCTGCTAAGGTTATTTTTGGCACAGATTGGCCAATGTGCAAGATTGAAGAACATATCAATTTGATAAGATCACTGGGTCTTGAAAAGGAAATTGAGGAGAAGATATTTAGCAGTAATGCAGTCAAGATTTACAATATTTGATAATTTCTCATCAAAAACGTTCCAACATCGTCCCACACTCCCCGCCCTGTACCGTACGGTACAGGGCTGTTTTTGAATAAGGAGGTAGGGATGTGGAACTTTTTGTGATATGATAATCGTATAAATTGAAATCATTTATCTAGGACCGTCCTAGTTATATATTTCGAGGTTTTTATTCCCTGTAGAGCGTGTATTGACACAAATACGCTCTACAGGTAAGATAGCAATATGAAAGCAACATTATCTAATTCCGATTATTTACGTAATTTTGACCGCTTTATCAGCAGTTTAGATTTTTCTGATCCTGATAATCTTCGTATTTATTCTCATCCAAAGTGGATCAATGTGCATCCTGCTGTTTTAGCTTTAATTGTAGAAATGGCGATGCGGGCAGGTAAGCAGAATGTTACGTTTGAAAATATTACAGCAACTTCCGGTTCGTATCTTGATCGTATGGGGCTTTTTGAATTCACACATCAAAAGTCACCATATACTATTAACAAGAAAGAAGAATCGGGAAGATTTATACCCGTCACGATTATCAAAAATTCTACCGAGCAGTCAAAATTTATTACTGACATGATTCCTCTTTTGCATTTACCTGCTGATAAAACGGATGCTATTAAATATACGATTGGGGAACTGCTTCGTAATGTATTGGAACACTCAGGAAGTACGCATGGAGCGATTGTTGCGGCTCAATACTATAAAAAATCAAACACAATTCGTATTGGTATTTGTGATGGCGGTATTGGTATTAAAAAGAGTCTGCAACACTATTGGGCTTCTCGGTCAAAGACAGATATAGCTGCAATCAAATGGGCAATGGTACCCGGTATTTCGGGGACAACACGAAAAGAAGGCGGAACAGAAGATAATGCTGGTGCCGGATTATTTTTCATTAAATCTATCGCGCAAGTAGCACGTAACTATTTCATGATTTACAGTGGATCCGGTATTTATAAACTACTACTTCACGATAAGAGAATAGAGAAACCACGGCTCCATTCCGATCCGGATGACGATCGTCATTCTGAACGCGACGACGCCCCTTATTTTCAAGGGACATTGGTGGCAATAGATTTATCCCTTGAAAATAAATCTGAATTTACCCAGCTTCTCTCTGCGATACGAGAAGTTTATGGCAAGGCGGTTAGGGATCGTAAGCGAAAGAAATATAAAGAACCAAAATTTATATGAGTAAAATAATTAAGATTAAGGATCTTGTCGGTGATTTTGCAGAAAATAAAGACGTGGCAAAAGATTTACGTGTCACCGATATTATGCCGACCTTGGCAGATGGTCAGGAGGTCATATTGGATTTTTCTGGAGTTAGCGGTACAACTCAATCATTTATTCACGCCTTGATCTCTGAACCAATTCGGCGGTTTCGTGATGTAGCTTTGGAAAAGATACACTACAAAAATTGTTCTGATGTTGTAAAAGAAGTTATTAAAACGGTGTCTGAATATATGCAGGAAAGTCTTGATTCGGAAAATTATGAAAAATAATAACGATAGATGCAATTTAGTTGTAGAAAATCCGCAAAGCACTGTGGATGCTGAATAATTGGGGTCAGGCACCTTTTATCCAGGGGCTGTTTTTGTATAGAGAGGTAGGGACGTGTGGAACTTTTTATGATATGCTGAAAGCATATTTTATATAAATTTATGTCAGCAAATATCATAAAACACTTTATTGAAACAAGAGATTTTAATTACGGATCAGTGAAAGAAAAGCTCAATGAAATCATGGATGAGCATACAAAAAAGGCGTGTGTAATGTTAAATATCAACCTTGTTAATATCATTATATGGCCAAATAGTGATGCAGTGATACCGGAAACAGGCGAAGGTGGCCAAGTATGGTCAAAAGAACTTGTTATGATTTATATTGATCCAAGTCGTTCTGTCGCAGAACTTCAAAAGATCATTGAAACACAAATTCCAGCAACAATCTATCACGAATTAAATCATATTGCTAGGGGAAATTTTTTAAGCAAAGAAGAACTTGGTTTCCATCATAATTTATCAAAAGCAGTAATCTCAGAGGGTATCGCGTCCTATTTTGCACATGAAAAATGGTCGCAAGCTCAAATGCCATGGACAAAATACTCGGAAACAGAAATACAAGATCTTTTGAGCATTTATTTAAGCAGAGATATTTCTGATGATGACCAATATGACCATGAAAAATGGTTTTATGGCACGGGTGATCTCCCACGATGGATCGGCTATAAATTGGGATATTATTTCGTTGAACGTTATAAGAAACAAAATCCAAATGTTTCATGGAGCGATATTATAAAACTAAAAGATCATGAGTTCATGAAAACTGTGTAAATCATATTTTTTCATCAAAAAAGTTCCAACGTCGTCCCACTCCTTGTAAAGGAAATCACGCAATTTACTGCGTGGTTTTTTTAATTTAATTCTAATCTTGATTGCAGGTGACAATTCGCAAAAAGCCAAGTATGGTAGAAAATGGGATTTTCTGCCTAAAGTTGCGAAAACTTACTGAACGGGAGTATACTGTAAATAATTCGTAAACTTTATAATATGTCGAATATAAAAATAAATCATGGAAGAAAATTATCTAAATTGAAAGATGAAAATATGTGGAGTATAAAATTTTGAATTTATCATAATTAATGAATCGCATATGAAACAGTATAGTATTTTTATAAGTCATTCATGGGCTTATGGCGAAAACTATAATAGGCTCATCAAAATGCTTAATAATGATCCCTATTTTCATTTTAAAGATTATTCTGTTCCAAAGCATGATCCCATTCATAATGCTCCAAATCAACTTCTTTTAAAGCAAGCGATTGCAAATCAAATAAGATTTTGTGATGTCGTAATAATATTAGCGGGTGTTTATTCAACATATAGCAAGTGGATCAATATTGAAATTGACATTGCTAAGAATGGCTTTCAATATCCAAAATCTATTCTTGCAATTGAGCCTTGGGCTAGTGAAAAAACATCACAAATTGTCAAGAAAAATGCCGATAAAATAGTTAGGTGGCAAACATGTTCAATTGTTGATGCAATAAAAGGATTAGCCTAAATCATAATCTTTATGGATATTAAAAAATTGGAAGAAAAACTATTTGTTTCGAAGAATGAAAATTATGGAGATAAATATATAGAACACTTATTGGAACAATATAAGGTTTATATTGACTCTGCAGAAAAAATAAGTGATCGTAGACAAAAATCAAATGAATTTTTTCTTGCTTTAAATAGTAGCTTGGTTGCATTATTGGGATATATACTTGCGAAAAATAGTGATTCAGAAATAGTAAGCTTGTTCATTCTATCTTCTATTTCAGGGATCGTATTATGTTATTTTTGGTATAGAATTATTTATTCTTATAAATGTTTAAATAGTGGAAAATTCAAAGTTATTCACATGATTGAAAGACGATTACCACTAGCGCTTTATGACACAGAATGGGAAATATTGGAAAGAGGAAAAAACAAGAAAGTTTACTGGCCGTTCTCGCATATTGAGCTCATGGTCCCTTGGATATTTATTATTATTTATATAACCATTTTATTTCTCAACCTATGTCCAAAAATAGGAGCGTTGATATGTGCAATGTAAATGGAGGATAAATATGAAAAAAGAAAAAAACATAGAATTAATTTATTCTGAGGTAAAAGAGAGATTAAATAGGCAGATAGATTCCATAGATCAGGTGGCAGTTAAATTTAATTTTTTACTTGCGCTTAATAGTATAATATTGGCTTCACTCTTACAATCTAACCTTTTAGGATCTCGAAAGGAATGTATTTCATGGATGATGTTTTTTGCAGTAGTGTGCTTTTTTTTATCAATCCTATTTGACTTGAGAGGGCTAGTTATGCAAAAGTATAGACGAGATCCTGATCCACAAAAACTTTATGAAGGATATTTCAACAAATCAAAGCAATATACTCAAGAAGTCTTAATCATTAATTACGTGCATGCTTTCAATGAAAATGTGAAAAAATTACATCATGTTAACAAATTTTTTGCTTATTCAATATTTTCTTCCTCTATTGCTTTAATATTTGTTTTTATAAATTTAATTAATCCTAATTTAATTTTCATATGGAAAATGATAATAAAGATGATGTGTCAGATATGCCAAAGTTAGAAACTGAAGATGAAACGCCAAAATTTGATCCGAAACTAGTTAGCTATGAGGAAAAGGGTTATGATCCACATAGTAAAAATGTAAAGAATTTTTCGAAAAAGGACGACAGTGAATAGTTGTATATAAATGACAATCCTAAAAAAATCATATTTGAAGAACAAGGATGAAGATCTGATTCATCTTCGAGCAATAAAATTTGGGATGAATTTTCCTAATGGTTTTATGTATGAACATTTTAAGAAGCGATACGAAACACATAGAGTGAATGATTGGAAAATTGTTGATGAATTTTTGCAAGAAGCATATAATAATAAAAATGGAACTTCTAACCGAATCACTCCATTTGTTTTGCTTGAGAGAGGGCCAAATGGGAACGCAGATACTTCAAAATATATATTGAGTTATGAGGCATATTTTAATTATTTGGCATATCGAAATGCAAAGAGGACTATTTGGATTGGTGTCGGAGCAATAATAGTTAGCGTAGTATTGTCTTTATTAACTTTTATTGATAATACATATGAAGACAACAATAATAAAAAAGATGAAAGATATCACTATCAAAATATTTTCAGAGGCTCGCAAAATTGCAAATGAAAAAATGAATCAAATATAGTGTTATTAATTAGAAATTTGACAGAAAATATCGTTTGTTATCAAAAAAGTTCCAACATCGTCCCACACTCCCCGCACAGATTTTAAGTCCAAGATAATGGGACTTTTTGATGGGGAAGTTTGTCATTTTTAAACAAGGTCATATAATGAATGCATAAACATAATAAGGCATGCATCATGGATAAGGCAATAGAGAAAAAACCAACTGCACTAGATGTTAAACTAAAGAAAAAACTTGACTTACTTCGACGTTATTGGTTTGCATACAAGCGAGCGCATCATGCCCTTTTAGGGGAAATTGAAGAAAACCAAATACTCTTACAGTTTCATGAGTGTAGAAAATTTAATACTTGGCAATTAAATGAGGCATTATATAGATACGCTGAATCTTCGATAAGTGCTCTATTTTGGTTGTTTCCAGATATGAAATACAAGGATTATCCTTTTGTACACAAATTCTTGAGGAAGTGGCGTAATGGAAATCAGCATGATGAACGAACGGATTTTTTTCTAAATGATGGAGGTTTTCAATATAATAATAAGAGGCATGATTTACCCTTAGGGTATAATGTGCTTCCCGTTTTCAATCTAAATAAAGAACTAAAAAAAGTTGTGAAATCACAGTTTGGTTCGGATAAAATTGCAACGGATGCAACAGTGGTGGAATTGGTTAAAAATCATCATATATTTATGGTTAAAAAATTTAATGAATATGAAGCAAATCTAAATAAAGAATTGCCAAAGAAATATTTGCAATCAATTGTGCAGGAACACATGACGATGTATGGGGGAGTGCATGATGAGTTTGTTTCGGAAGATGATTTTTGGAAAGGAGAAATTAATAAATAATAATCATTTTACTTTTGATAAAATGATACTGTTTTATTCATCAAAAAAGTTATAACATCATCCCACACTCTCCACCAGTTGCTTGCGAAGAAGATTTAGAACAGCTCGTTTTTACGGGCTGTTTTTGTATGGGGAGATAGAGATGTTGATTTTTTTGTGATACAGTTAAAATAATAGTTAATTTTATTAACGTAAACCATATGAAAAAAATAATATACTTTTTTATTGCTGGATTTATAATTGGACTGCTAATTTCTCCTGTAGCTGGAATGGCAAATAGCGTTACGAGGAACTTGATTTTGGGGATGGCTTCTGATGTAACTATTTTGGCAATGGCGGATAAAGTTAACGATAACAAAAATTCAGATGAGCAACTTAATACAAAGATATCGGATCTTCAATCTATTGTTGATAATCAGAAAACAGAACTTGCAAATTGTCAGCAGCAAATAGATTTACAGAGTGCAAAAATAGAGGAATCAGATTTGAAAAACGAAGGAACGCAAATTAAAATAAATAATGAAGTCGAATGTAGAAAATTGTATTCAGATAATCAAGAATGTAACACGCCGTCTTTTAGGAGTGAATTAGATTTTAATAGAATGATTGAGTCATACAAAGAGGGAATGCCAGATAAATGGAAATCTTATAGGGATGAAAAGCTTATTGTATTTAAAAAGTGTCAAGAAATTATTAAAGAATGCGGATAATAAACCAAAAAATCTCCACCATCGTCATGTATCATGCGATGCATGACGCAGTCTCACACTCCCCGCTAACAGAAAATCCTATTATCATGTAAATGACAATGGGATTTTTTGATTGGAGATGAATATAATGGCTTTTTGTACTATACTTAGTCTAAGTAATATGTATAAAATATTGATTATGGAAAAGATCAGGGTGGAACAACATGGATTCACTGCTTTTTCGTGGTTTGCCGGATGGCTTTTTACTATTGGATTTCTCCAGCTGACATTTTGGAAGGGCGTGTTGGCAATTTTGTTATGGCCATACTATATCGGCGTGGCGATCAGTCATGTGCTCGTTCAGTAAATTTGTGCAAGATTATATACATTGCACATACATACTAAATTACAGAAAAAGCATCGTTCGCATGTAATAAAAAACTGCACAACCTTGATAGGTGGTGCAGTTGGGAAGAGTGTCCTGGCAAAAGTCAGGTCATGCTATGACCGGATCATTGTCCGTTCGAGACGTGGGATGGATGACCTTTTTGGTCTGGGGGATTCATTATTAGGTTTTTCATGTACAAACAGTTGATGCCCAGACCTCTTTTAACTGCAATCTCTTTGATTTCACAGTTTTTGCCATCCGGGCAGGTTTCACATTTGTGGAGCGATTCTTTTTCAGTGGTTGTCATGTCGTCCTACTCCTCTTGTGGATTATTTTTAAAAAACATCAATACTGATGTATGCATTTTGACGCTTTATGCTAACATAATTATTATTGGTCGTCAAAATTGTTGAAAACAGCACGTGCGAAATCATTTTATGGTATGCTGGTCATGGAGTATTATAAAAACTATGAAAAAAATAGTGATCATTGTAGGTGGTGTCGTTTTGATCCTGGCGGGGAGAGCATTCTAACTATTTTAAGTTATTAGTAAATCGTACCCCATTTGTTATAATGTTATTAGCTATTAAGAGGATAATCCAATGCTAACAAAAAAAACTGGAGCAAGACCCCACAATATATTAATAATGTACATATCTGCTGTGTTTGGTGGCATGCTTTTTTTCCTTCCTATTCTTGCCCTTTATTTTGAAAAACATCTTTTTACGGTCACAAATATTGCCTGGGTTTTTTCTATCGAAGCAGTAGCAGTTGTTTTGTTTGAGGCACCTACTGGGGCCATAGCTGATTTATTTGGAAGAAAATTAACCATGATGTTAGACTATGCTGTAACTCTTTTGTCAATAACTTTTTTATACATTGGAGGAAGTATGTACATGTTTGTGGCATATGCTGTATGCAACGCTTTGGCGATGAGTCTGAGTAGTGGCGCAGAAAATGCGTTGATATATGATACTCTCAAAGAAGAGGGAAGAGAGCATGATTATAAAAAGGTGATTGGGATCTATTACGCGCTTTGGCCAGCCGGAGGTTCGATTGCTGCGGTTATTGGCGGTTATTTGGCGGAAAGCTCTTTAAGGGCACCAATCTTTGCTTCTTTTTTCCCTGTTGTGATTGCACTGGTTTTGCTTTTTTTTATCAAAGAGCCATTTTATATAAAAGATGGTCAAAAGAATATTTTTAAACATATTTTTATTTCTCTGAAAACTGTTACAACTAACACGCAATTAACGATATTGTTCGTTGGTGGATTTTTGTTGTATGCATTCAGTGAAACTATTCATCTGTTAAATCCTCTTTTTTTCAAATTTAAAGAAATTCCTATCGTATATTTTGGCTATATATTTGCACTATCGCTCATTCTCTCGTCATTTGGATTGTATTTGTCCCATACCATTTCAAAACGTTTTGGTAATAAAAAAACTCTGATTATTTTGGTGCTCCTTCTGTCCATTTCAACTATAATGGCAACTCTAACACATCAATATATAGCTGCATTACTCCTTATTATCCCTTCTTTTTTTGTTGGTTTGAGAAACCCCATTATCAATCATATGATTAATATCGAAGTAGCATCAAACCAAAGGGCAACCGTCAATTCTCTCTCCAACCTTGCAAACAAGGTTGGCATTATCATATTTGCTCCATTGGTTGGTTATTTGGCAGAACTCTATACAATAAATACAGCCTTTCAAATTAGCGGAATACTTTTGATAGCCATCCCTCTCATTTTTTTGCCATTACGTGAAAAATGTTAGATGCAAAAAAAATACAAAAAACCGAAGCCTCCTAAGAAGCTTCGGGAAAGGATAGTGATTGGCTCTATCTCATAGAACGATGCATTGACTGGTGTGACCCGGTAGGTTTCCTATGGATCGCAGAAGCTTGCTTGACGATTTTTACTTCTGTTCTTTTGGATTTTCTTTTCATTGCGATGTCTCCTTATCTTTTTCCATAGACATAGTTTAGTTTTACGAGCTCAGGTATCAGCCATTTTTCCGTTATGCAGTGGCCAAAATGATATCCTCCTTTTTCGTTATGTGCTTGGCCAACACAGCCTCCCGCACAAATAGGAAGCAATTTACAATTATTACAGCCATCCAAGTCAAGAGGATTTCTCGACATCCAATCATAATATACATGATTAAAGTTAGGATTTGCTGTACCATCCCCAATATTTCCAAATCTATGTTCTGTGTTTCCAACATAGTTTAGGCAAGTGTAGAGATCGCCAAAAGGGTCTATTGCTAAATTATTAGTCATTTGATTCCCGCAATACACAAGAGAATCATAAATATCAATGTTGGCAACAGCAAACCCACGTTTTAATGCTTTTTCCCAAAGCGTTGGTGCAAATTTTGCAAATTCTTGGTCTGAATATCCGCATAATTTACACTCCCTGTTGGTTAATTCGTGTATAGGTTTGAAACTTAGTTCAATTTTTTTAAGACCAGACCGTTCAATTTCAGAAAGTAATTTGTCAATTGAACCAGTGTTGCTTCGATCAACATTTATTCTGATCATTGTAGACAAACCATTGTCCTGTAAAAGTTTTATGTTGCCAAGAATGAGATCAAAAGTTCCTTTTTTTGCGAGGACTTTTTTCTCATTATGATAATCTCGAGAGCCGTCCAAAGTTATAAGGGGCTTGTCAAAATTATATTTCTTGAGTTCGTTGATAATCTCTAAGGTAAGCAATGTGCCGTTTGTAAATGCAGTACAGTTGAACTCAATGCCATTATTCATAGCAAAACTATATATTTCCCTAATGATATGTAAGCCGATTTTTATGTTGAGCATCGGCTCACCACCAAATAAAGTAATAATAATTTTTTTTACGCCAATGTCACGGCTCCAATTTGTTATAAACTTGACAGTTCTGTTTGCGGTGTCTAAATCCATATACTTTTTGAACATTTTGCTCAATTTAGACTTTTGCCCGTGTCCCTCATAGCAATATGGACAGCTCAAATTGCACGCATATGTTGTCAAAATTATAAACTCTGCTGTGTCGCTGTGATATTTACTTTTTTGATGATTAATGAGAAAATACTTTTTTTCATCAAAAAGTTTGTCAACAATGATCCCTTGTGCCTTTAAGATGCTAATGGTTTTAGGATCTATCCCAGCAAAATCATTTTGTTCAATCCGCTTGGCAATTTCTGAGTCAATCTCAGTAATGGAGTGTCTAAGCGCATTAAATATCAGAGTTGCAGTCGGGCCATTTGAAACAAGGTGGTTATAGTAAGACGCTTTCACGATGATCTCCTCTGTAGATTGTTAATGTGCAATATTTTTGAATTCTTTTATCCAAACAGTAGCATATTGATATTATTTATACAAATGGCATATCATCGTTATTTCGCACTAGAAATATAAAGGATTGATTCTTAGTAGTCTTTCATTAAAAAGGATCAATAGGTTTTTTACATGGGTGGAAATGTGAAATCATTTCATGGTATGCTGGTCATAGAGCATTATAAAAAACTATGAAAAAAATAGTGATCATTGTAGGTGGTGTCGTTTTGATCCTGGCGGGGTGGTATTTCTTTTTTACAAAAAAGGTGGATATCACAAATATGCCGCCAAAGAATGAAACAGTCGTTGTCTTTGGAGACAGCTTGGCGGAAGGCGTGGGCGCGACAGAGGAAAATGACCTCGCAAGTCTGATCGCAAAAACGACGGGAAAGGCGGTCATAAATCATGGAAAAAGCGGAGATACGACGCGAGACGCTTTGGGGCGAGTGTCACAAGTTTTGGAAAAAGATCCTGGCGTAGTCCTCATGATCCTTGGTGGCAATGACGTACTCAAAAAAATCCCGAAAGAAGAGACTTTTCAAAATTTGGAAAAGATGATCCGTTTTTTTCAAGACAAGGGGTCAGTGGTGATCCTTGTCGGTGTGCGAAGCGGTGTGGTCGGTGATGGGAGAGGGGATGATTATCAAGCACTTGCGCAAAAAACCGGTTCCGTGTATGTCTCGGATATTTTACAGGATGTTTTTGGGAAGAGGCAATATATGTCGGATGCAGTCCATCCCAATGATGCGGGATATGCCGTGATCGAAAAAAGATTGTCATCCATTATAATGGAACTCTTTGACAATCGTTGAATGGCAAAAAAGAAAAGGCAATATTCTCGTGTGAGCATATTGCCTTTGGTCGTGCAGACTCTTTATGACTTACGCTTGGTCATAAGATTCCATGAGGGCGATGTGAATTCTCATGGCGAGTGCACGGTAGTAGGGCTCAACCTGATCCAGTTCTGTAAAGAAACAAGGATCATAAATAAATGTTGTTCCTCTTGCGTTAAGCATGGCGTTGACGCCCAATTCTTTGGTTAAATCCGTGCGAAAATCAGTGCGATACACGATTGCTTTGCCGGTTGCAGTGATCGCAATACCATATTCAACACACGTGCCACTATCTGTATCAGGTCCGTCGGCATTACCTACATATGCGACTTCCGGATCGGCACAGATCTTTCGACAGCTTTCGACAATTTCGCTCACATTAAAAAATTGACCGTCAAAGTGTGTGAGAGCTTCTCTCTGGGGCAAAATGATCTCATAACCCAGAGATTTCAAATGTTTCTCCAGATAAAGATTGTGAAGTCTTTCGCCGGCATTGAAAAGTCCGCCAGCCAGGTATAATTTTTCCATGCACTTTCTCCTTTTCTTTGTGAGAATATTTTTTAGAATTAAAGAACGACTATATTTCTGTGACTAGAATTTATATCATTTCTGCCAGAGAAAGTCAATTTCCCATATTTGCGAGTTTGAAAACCTCATTTTTACAAGCATATGTCATTCCCGTGAAAACGGGAATCCAGAAGTATCTCATGTACGATAAATGTCGCTACTAGATTCCCGTTTTCACGGGAATGACAAGGGGGTTTTCAGATTGGCGGTCAAAATCTTATGAGAAGCAGGTTTTCTTTGGGTTCGCAATTGTTTTGTGGTATAATTAGGGACAATTGTACTGGTATTTAAAATAAAAAATATGCATGCAGAAGATTTGGTGCTTGAACCGGAGAAGTTACTCAAAGAATGTAATATCATGGAGGCGGACAATGTGGCGGATTTTGGGTGTGGTCCGGGGATTTTTTCCATTCCGTTGGCACGGTTGACCAAAGGTACAGTTTTTTGTTTTGATGTTATGGAATCCGCTTTGGAGGCGGTCAAAAATCGCGCACAGGTCATGGGACTGCACAACATTGTGACGCGACGATCAAATCTGGAGAAAGTACAAGGATCCGGATTGGATGATGCGTCGATCAATCATGTGGTGATGCGCAAAATTCTCTTGCAAAACGAAGATAAGATGGCACTTTTTGTCGAATCGCGTCGCGTGTTGAAAATTGGCGGTAATTTATTGGTCGTGGGCTGGGGCGAAGACGTGATCAAGGGATTTGGGATGGAGAAGCGCATTCCGCCGGAAGCAGTTGTCGCTTTCGCGGATCAAGCGGGTTTTTCTCATACACTGGAGCTGGATGCGGGACGATATCATTATGCCTTTATTTTTACCAAATAATTATTTGAATGTATGTTTATGAAAAAAGTTATTGCCCTTGTGACACTTTTTGCAATCATGACTTTTTCCGGCTTTGGATGCAAAGGTGCCGACAGCTCATATCAAGTACAACTTGATGTGTGGGGGACGTTTGATAACTCCAATGCATATACGGAGTCTTTTGATGAATACAATAAGATCAATCCAAACATTTCTACGGTCAGTTATCGCAAGATCACATTGGAATCGTACAAAGAGGATCTGCTCAGTGCACTTGCTGCCGGGACGGGACCTGATGTGTTTATGATCCATAACTCATGGTTACCGGACTTTCAGGATAAGATCGTGCCGGTGCCGAACACAATGATCAATGAGCAGGACTTTCGCAATAATTTCGTCGATGTTGTCGCAGATGATATGATCGTTGATGGGAAAATCTACGGTGTGCCGATGTCAGTGGATTCACTAGCTCTCTATTATAACAAGGATATTTTTAATGCGGCGGGAATCACGCGACCGCCACGCACATGGAAAGAATTTGACACAGCAGTGCAAGCACTCACGCGTATTGATGAGTTCGGCAATATCACACAAAGCGGTGCGGCGATCGGTACGTCATATAACACAAATGGTGTGATCAATGTCAATAGGGCACCGGATATTTTGTCACTCATGATGATCCAGGGCGGTGCGCAAATGTCAATCGCTGATGGCAATCGTGTTACGTTTGGAGAATCTAGTTCAATAGATGCGGGATCAAGCACTCCCGGAGAAAAGGCGTTGGAATATTACACGAGTTTTGCATCTGCAGGAAAGCCAAATTACACATGGAATAAAAATCAAAATTATTCTATCGATGAATTTTTTGAAGGAACAACGGCAATGACGATCAATTACTCATATCACTATGACACAATCAAGGCGAAAAATGCAAAATTGAATTTTGCCGTAGCTGATGTGCCACAAAATTCTCTTGACTCCGTGGGTGATCAAGCGGATTTTGCAAATTATTGGGTTTTTGTGGTAGCAAAAAACAAAGCGCCGACGCAGTCAACCGATCCCAAGGCGGTGGTAATTACCGATGCTATGCGTGTGCATGAGGCATGGCAGTTTTTGCATGCGATTGCATTTCCATCAGAAAAGGGTGTCGCTTTGACAAATGCGATCAGTGGTAAAGCGCTAACATATATGCCGGAATTCGATCTCACAGAAAAATATCTCGAACAAACGGGAAAGCCGGCCGCAAGGCGTGACTTGATCGAAAAGCAGAAAACAGATGTGAAGCTCGGCGCTTTTGCGCGCGGAAATCTGATCGCGCGTACATGGTGGCGATATAATGCAGATGCGGTTGATGGAATTTTTTATGACATGATCGATCGTGTCAATACGGGACAAATGGGTGTGCATGAATCTCTCATGCTTGGTCAACAGAGGATCCAACAATTGCAACCGTTAAATTAGTGAAGAATATGGTTCTCAAAAAAGTCTTCTTTGCGATCATGAGCACCTGCTTCCTCATTGGTCTGCCGACCAGTGTATCTGCGGCAGGCGTTATTCTCGTCAATTGCGGTCGCAAAGGTCAAAATGCATGCACCATCTGTGATCTCATCTACGGCATTCACGGCGTCATCAAATTTCTCGTTGAAGTGATCGGCATCGCCGGTATTGTCGTCATTACTGTTGCCGGCATCATCTATATCGTTTCCGTCGGAGATTCCGGCATGACATCACTGGCCAAATCCGCGGTAAAAAACACGCTCATCGGTGTCATGGTCATGCTCTTTGCATTCATCTCGATCACATTCATCCTCAATAATGTTTTTCAAAATGAATCATCGGATCTTAAACTATCTCAAAATTATTTGACTGGCTTGGGGAGTAATGCATGGAATTTTAGTTGTGAAGCAAAATCGTCGGGCACTACGACAACACCGGGCACAACAACACCAGGTACGACAACGCCTGGTACGACTGACCCCGGAACCACAGATCCAGGTGGCACTGATAAAGGGGATTTAGGAACATTGTCTAAAAATTGTGATAAATATGACAGCTCTTTTAATAGTGCGGCAAACGGAAATAAAGACACGGCGTGTCTTTTGAAAGGTATAGCAATGACAGAAAGCGGGTGTAATCAAAATGTTGGCAGTAGTTCAGCTGGATCGGTGGGCTTGATGCAAATCAAGCCTGAAAATGCCGGTGGTGCAAATTTGAATGATGCAGACGCAAGTATCAAGAGGGCAGCAGAACTATTAAAATCAAACCAAAGTCAGATCAATAATTATTCGTATTTTAATGCAAGTGATGGTACGGGATTGGGCACGTCAAAAGAGTCATTTCCGGATGGGAAATCATATTATTCGGGTAATGATGATCTCATTGCATCCTATAATGGCGGGGGTGGGACAAAGGCAAGCGCGGGAAAACTTGGACCATTTGCCGAATCGGAAGGATGCAAAGGTCGCGCAGGCTATCCGGATCGTATGCCGGCATGGCAATGTCAATATTATAAAGACGGGACAATTGAAGGTGCAACAAGCGATCCGGGTAAACAAGGCTATAAAGAAACACGTGATTACGTACAAAAAGTGCAAAATTATCAGAAGCAATGCTTGGGCGGCTGATGGTTATGTAAGTATTTTATATAAAAAAGTTATCAGATCCGGCTGACAGTTTTTTGTTTGTGAGAAGAATAGAAAGAATTTTTGCTTTTTAGTGAGAAATGCTATAATACACAGCATAAATAGCCAAAACAAAATTCATGCCTTTCAGAAAAGTCTTCTTTGCGATCATGAGCACCTGCTTCCTCATTGGTCTGCCGACCAGTGTATCTGCGGCAGGCGTTATTCTCGTCAATTGCGGTCGCAAAGGTCAAAATGCATGCACCATCTGTGATCTCATCTACGGCATTCACGGCGTCATCAAATTTCTCGTTGAAGTGATCGGCATCGCCGGTATTGTCGTCATTACTGTTGCCGGCATCATCTATATCGTTTCCGTCGGAGATTCCGGCATGACATCACTGGCCAAATCCGCGGTAAAAAACACGCTCATCGGTGTCATGGTCATGCTCTTTGCATTCATCTCGATCACATTCATCCTCAACAGTGTTTTTCAAAATGAATCATCGGATCTTAAACTATCTCAAAATTATTTGACTGGCTTGGGGAGTAATGCATGGAATTTCAAATGTACGGCAGAAAGTACCGGAAAAAATTAATTTTTTTTGTAATTAACGTATGTGGGCAATCAATGATGTGCAAGCAGGTGTGATCTCGAACGCACCGACAATCGGCTCTATTTTGGATAAGGTGCTTCTGTTTGTGATATCAATTGTCGGTGCATTGGCGATGATCGGTGTGATCGTGTCGGGTATTATGTATATGACGTCCGGCGGAGAAAGCAAACGTGTCTCGCAAGCAAAAAAAGCATTGACCGCAAGTGTGATCGGATTGGTTGTGGCGATATTGTCGCTGATCATTGTAAAAACGGTCATCGGTTTTTTTTGATAAATGCAAAATCAAGCAAATCAAATATTAGAGCGTTTTCGTAAGTACGGTTTTCTTTGTAGGAAGTCGAAGCATGGAGATCAGGTCTGTGTAGCGTCATGGATTCCGGATCAAGTCCGGAATGACAAAGAGAGTAGGTAGTCGGATCGATCAGGCATGAAATTTAGTAAGCGTTTTTTGTATAGATTTCAAAAATATTTAATTCTATCTTCGCAATAACCGTGAAAAAGGTGAATCATTACTCAAATTGAATTTGGTATAAAAATGAAATTGTGAGATAATAGAACGTATGAAAAGTAAAAAACAAAAAAAGAAAGGAGGTGTATGTAAATGATAAAAAAAATAAAAAAAGCATTTTATGCTGTTTCATCGACAATGCTTCTCGCACCTGCAGTGGTCATGGCACAGTATCAAAAACCGGCAGATCCAGGAGGTGTGCCGACAGCAACAAGTGCTGATGATCTGATCGTTACGATCATCAAGTGGTTGCTTACATTCCTCGGTTCATTGGCAGTTCTCATGATCGTTGTGGCTGGTATCATGTATATCACATCAGGTGGCGACGAAGGTCGTGTGGACAAAGCAAAAAGCATACTCACATCTGCGATCATTGGGTTGGTAGTCGCCCTTCTCGGATATGTGATCGTGTTGACCATTGGCAATGCATTGAACTAAATATATTACACAAAAAACAAAGGGCATAAACCCTTTGTTTTTTTGTTTGCGACAGTGTATAATAAAGGCAACAAAAAAATTAAAAAAAATATATGCGAAAAATTATTTCTTTTTTTACATGGGCGATATATCTTTTGATCCCGATGATCACGCAAGCGGCCTCAGGGATCACAGCACCAAAAGTTGAGGGATTGCCAAGCGGAGAGTTTGCGCCTATCTTGGGCAAAGTGTTAAATTTCGTCACGAGCCTGATCGGGGGATTGGCATTGCTTATGATCATTGTATCGGGCATTATGTACATGACATCCGGTGGAGACAGTGGTAAAACTGACAAAGCGAAAGAATGGCTCACAGCATCGATCATCGGCCTGGTGATCGCACTATTGGCATATGTGATCGTGACGGTCATAGGAAAAACACTCGGCGTCAGTGGTTGGTAACAGTGTCAAATTTTTTGCATAAACACTAAATACAAAAAAATGAAAAAGATCATACAGAAAATTTATGTACTTCTCATGCCGATGGTCATGGTGGCGCAAAACGCATATGCAAGTGTCACAAAACCGGAATCGTATGGCTTGGTGGAAGCGACCAGTTTTTCAGATATAATAGAAACAGTGATCATGTGGATATTGACATTCGCAGGATCGCTTGCTGTGCTCATGATCGTTGTCGCCGGTGTCATGTACATGACGTCGGTAGGGGACAGTGCCAAGACGGACAAAGCCAAAGAATTACTCACGGCATCGATCATCGGGTTGGTGATCGTACTGGTGGCATATGTCATTGTGGTAATCGTAGGTGAGGTGCTCGGTGCAGGTTGGTAGTAATGGTTGAGTGATGATTTATACAAGGTCGTTTCATAAGTAATTTTTTATCATTATAATTTAGTATTATTTTATATATACCTCTATGCCATACAAAAAAATCATGTATCCTCTTATCATCCCGATCATCGCATGTGCGTTTGCCGTGGGTATCTGTGTAACGGATATTCATGCAGTAGAAAGCGGAGAATTCAAAAACCCACTTAGCGAAAGCACTGTCGAGGGCGCATTGGGCAAAGTGCTTACGGCGGTGCAAGGGATCATCGCAATTCTCGCGGTGCTGATGATCGTGGTGGGCGGTCTCATCTATATCACGTCGGGAGGAGAGAGCGGACGTGTCGATTTGGCAAAAAAGGCGGTTACTGCGGCAATCATCGGTCTGGCCATCGCCTTGGCTGCACCGGCACTGCTAAAAGAGATCTATACAATTCTTGGAGGTACTGCGCCGAGTACGGTGACGGTTGATCGCACGTTGACCCAGATCATTGAGGAGGCTTTGAAATTCCTCTTGAGCATCATTGGTACGTTGTCTGTGATCATGCTCGTGGTGGGTGGAATCATGTACATCACATCAGCAGGGTCAGATCGTGCCGATATGGCAAAAAAGACGATCCAATATGCAATCATCGGACTTGTCGTCTCACTGCTTTCTCTCGTGATCGTGACGCAAGTCATCAAAATTTTCTAAAAAATATATTACAGAAAAAAGAAAAGACGGCTGTATGCGTTGCATACGACCGTCTTTTGTTGAGGTTTATTTATTGGGAGGAAAAATTTGCTTTTCCACCAGGAATATGGCATCCCCTTCATTTTTGGAAAAATCTTCAGGGATTGTACTGTGCATGTTCGGTTTGAACGATGCTTTAACCACTTTTCCTCCACAAGAAAATTCATGAGTTCTCACGCTATTCGTGACCCCATTGACTTTGATCAGTTGGGCAAGTGGTGTGTACCGTGAGTCCTCCAATGCTAACTTCTGTGCATAAGATCGCCCACCTGGCTCAATGTAACTCGTAGATCCTTTGTCAGTAAAATACTGATAGTATCCACGTACACATTTAATGCGACACAATCCCTCACCTTCTGGAACAGTGATGGATACCGTTGTCCAATCTGGATTGTTGGGAGTATATTTCATCTCACCAACAGGTGTCCATACCGGTTCAGGCTCGTCGACAAATTTTTTACCGATGGCATTTTTGATTTCTCCAGCTTTTTTGAGCGTGGAGTTGATTATGCCTTTTTTCTGTCGCTCCGCCTCTTTCGTGATAATCTTGCAAGCCATTTCACTTTTCTTACAAAGCGTTTCTTTATTGGCAAAAACTTCGTCACTCGTTTCACCGCGCAACTTGCAAAGATTTGTGAAAGCCTCAGCTGTTTCTGCGTCATCTTTTGTCTCAATGTCAACGTCACTTTCATGACGCGATTTGAGAGTGTTTTCTAGCGTGTTTCTTTGCCTCTCGATTTTTTCAGTGTAGATATTTGCACCCGGAAAAAATCCGAATACATCATACATCTCTACTGGATATGCAAATACCAGGCATTTAATGAAACCGTAGATGCCAAGCCACAAAAATGCTTGCCAAATGGCTTTGCGCGGTTTTTGCATCGCGATGTTCCAGATAATACACGCAATCGTTGCAACAGTAAATGTCACAATGATTGTTGTATTATTTTTTGTATGAAACTGAAACAACGACATGACCAGTAGTGGCATGGCAAAAGCGATAAGGACATAGATCCAAATGTTTTTTGCTATGCTTTGTACCTTTGCGATATCCTCACGCGCATTTTGACTGCCAATTCCCGGCAACATCGAGTAAATATAGCCGATGAGTGCCGTTAATGCCAATACAATTGGACTCCATTGTACAAAAACAACAGTAGCAATGGATCCAATAAACATTTTTCCAACAAGTGCCAGATTACCACTGGCATTCGCACTGTAGGCAATCAGCATAGTTGTTCCCCAGACACTTGCCATTGTCACTAAGACAAAGACATATCCGAGAAATGTGCCGATTGCGTAACCAAATATTCTTCTCATGGTCTATCTCCTATTTTGGTAGCGTGTTATAGAAATGGATGAATGTTATGATCGCTAAGAATGTTCCAATGCCCAGAATGCCTAATATAACGATGAGCGTAGTATTTAGGGTCTTGGCTGATTTTTTTACATTTTCAAACATTTTTGATGGATCGTCAGGCAGTAAACCGCCAACAGCCATTTGTCTGTAAATGCGTTTTGCCTCGACTGGGTCACAATTAACCTCCTGAGCGAGTTTCTTCAGAAAGTCCATGCGGTGGTCTTTTTCGGTGATTGTGCGATCACGATTGACTGTGAATGCTGTATCGCCTTTCTTTTTGACCGCCTGAAACTTCTTTGTGACTTGCCGAACGTCAAGTCCGACAACGATCAGGCGAAAATACTGTTGTGACATCCGGCGATACCTTTCGGCGATGAACCCATCTCCGTCTGGAGGGAGGTTTTCGAGAAAGATCGTCAGAGAGGTTTTTTCATCGGGGGTTAACTGATAAAACAGTTGCGCCCAGATCCGTTCATCCTCATTGGTAAGCCACGCAGTAGCGCCTGGTTTTTTTTCTTCGGGCTTTTTTTCATCCTTTTTACCACCACTTTTTTCATCAGATTCTTTTTTCATCTGAGAAATATTTACAATAGTGTTAAAAGCGGTTAAAGCACGGTCTATGAGTTCAGTCATGGTTTTCATTTTAGGTCTCCTGTGTTATGTAGATTATTGAATTTTTAAGTAAACTAAACGTTTTTACAGCCCGAGGCACGATGCGTGTACTCTGATACTGTAGTGGTCCATTATATCACATTTCGGATGTTTTGTCAACAAAAAACATCTGATTAAAAAAACGTGCTTGAATTGATTTAAAAATAATCTATGCCCATAAAAAGAGAAAGAGGTAGAAACTGTAACAGTTTCTACCTCTTTTTGTGGCGTTTTCACGTCTTTTTTGGGTTTTTGAGATATGCAGCGGCAATTAGAACACCGCCAAAAATTCCAAATCCTGCACTGGTCCAGGAAAAGTTGATAAATGTCAGCAGGCCAAATACTCCTGTGACAACCATCACCATATTCAACCCAAACGTGAAATATTGTTTGAGTAGATTTGTCCCAGCTTCGATGCCACTCATTCCTGATTTTGTGGCACCATAGGCGACTCCGGCGACTCCCACACGAAAAATGTATTTTCCGTATAGAAGCAAGATCAGAATTGCAAGCATCGAAATGATCCAAAAGGCAAAGTTGATACTCTTGAATCCATTTACAGTTGCCGTGATCCCAATGGCAATCATTACAGCAAATCCAATGATGCCAAAAACAACGAAACGATAGAGAGGACTTGTTTTTTCAACAAACCATTCTTCCATATTGGTTATGTTTTCTCCATGAATAATGTGTTTAAGCAAATCAATGAGTGCGGACATAACTATTCCTCCATGAAAAATAGACTTGAAAGTCGAGTGACATCACTTTTTTTCTTTGGTAAAAGATTTAAAAAGCAAATCAAGCGGTCCTTTGCTGACACGTTCTTTGCGTTTCTTACGTGCCTCAATTTCCTCGGGAGTTGGTGTGAGTGCGGTTAAGATTTCACCACATACATCATTGATTTTACTAACTCGTTCCGTTAGAATGTCGGAACTAGTGACTGACGCTTGAAGCGCCAGTCTCAATGTGTTTTCATCCATTTGCAACCATGATTTCAGGATGCTGATGCCATGGGCATTGATAGCGGTGATGATTTCTTCTCCGTGTGTATTATCGATCTGTCTGGTTTCAGTCCGTCCGATACATAACATAGCATTTTTTCTTACAGAGGCACTTTGAGCATTGAGAATTGTGAGGAATTGTGACATCATCACATTTCTTTTGTTGATGTCGGATTCCAGTTCTTCGGATGCTTTGGCCAATGCTGTAAAAAAGAGCGTGTTGTGTCTCTGGTCGCGTCCTTTTGCGTCAGCTTGCAGGCAACCATTGGAATTGGTCAGTGATGCGTTTTTATTGCCAAACAAGTGTTTGAGTGTTTCAATTCCAGCATAAATACTGCCGATAATTCCAACGCCCATTTTTAAACTGTTTCCCGCTTTTTTTAGATCAACCATTACATAGCCCTCCTAGGATTATATGAATTTTTTAAGTTAACAAACGTTTTTACAGCCTGAGGCACGATGTGCGCACTTTGACTGTAACCGTTCATTATATCATATTTTTTATGTTTTGTCAAACGTTTTTTGGAGGGCATAAATTTGACATTTTTTGAGGGGGTTGCTACAATGTGGGTACGAAATGAGATGATTTCTGCATGATTCGGGTCGGTGAGACGCGAATTTTTTTATTAAAAATGAATGAGAGTCGATAGATTTCGGCTCGGAGGCCGGAATGACAGGAGCAAAAGATTGGCTCAAATCTTATTTAACAGGGTAAACTATCATGTATATAACAATTTAATACAAGAAACATATGGCAAAGGCAAAGAAAGAGGAACAGAGAAATGCATTTAGTGATTTCACGGGTGCGATGACTGCACTCGCAGAAGAAAAAGGGATCGCAGTGGATGAGGTGATGGAAACTGTCGAAACAGCAATTGCGGCGGCGTACAAAAAAGAATATGGCAAGCGCGGACAAAACATTCGTGCGGAACTCAACAGTGTGTCCGGTGACATGAAGTTTTATCTTATGAAAGAAGTGGTAGATGAAACGACGCGTGAGTTTATCGATCCGAATGCTGTGGAAGAAGAGGCTCCTGTATCTGAGGTGCAAGATATTATCGTCGATGAAGAAGAGCAAGAAGATCGCAAGCCACGGTTTAACCCGGAGCGCGATATTACGATCGCTGACGCGCGTGAGCGTTATGGTGCTGTGGAGCTGGGTTCTGTCGTAGAGGAACAGCTGCCTTCATATACCGAATTTGGTCGAGTGGCGGCGCAAACAGCAAAGCAGGTGATCATCCAGCGCATCCGCGAGGCGGAACGCAATGCGATGTACAGCGAATACAAAGAAAAAGAAGGCGAAGTGGTCAACGGTACAGTGCAACGTGTGGAAGGCAAAAACGTTTTTGTGGATTTGGGCAAATCAGTGGGTGTGCTTTTCCCACGGGAGCAAGTGCGTGGTGAAAGATACAATGTAGGACAACGTATCAAGGTGTATGTGGAGAGTGTGGAGTTGGATCCAAAGGGTCCCGGTATCAAGTTATCCCGTGTGCATCCGGATCTCATCCGTCGATTGTTTGAATTGGAAGTGCCGGAGATCTTTGCCGGTTCTGTCGAGATCAAGGCAATTGCACGTGAAGCGGGATCCCGTAGCAAGATCGCAGTGTACACTGAGGAAGAGGGCATTGATCCGATCGGATCATGTGTAGGGCAGAAAGGCACACGCGTCAATGCGATCATTGAAGAATTGGCCGGAGAGAAGGTTGACATTATCGAGTGGAATGAAAAAACAGAAGATTTCATCACAGCGGCACTTTCTCCCGCAACAGTTTTGGGCGTGCGTTTGAATGAGGAAACACACAAAGCGACGGTCATTGTCCCAAATGATCAGTTGTCACTCGCCATCGGCAAACGCGGACAGAACGTGCGTCTCGCAGTGAAATTGACGCATTGGGATCTGGACGTGATCAGTGCGGACGAAAGTCGTGTGCCGGGCGCAAATGTAGAGGTTGAAAAAGAGGTGGCAAAAGAAGATGTGCCTGCAGAAGAGATCGCGACGGAAGAAGTAGTTGTGGAGGAGGAAAAAGTTGCAGAGGAAACAACTACAGAAGAAAAGCCAAAGGCAAAAAAGAAAGCGACAAAAAAAGTAGCAAAGAAGGCAGCAAAGAAAAAAACAACAAAGAAAAAGGAAGAGAAATAGACAATTTAGACGGGTAGACTATTAGACACGCTACGCTTTAGACAGGTAGACTGTTAGACAAATAGACATGTAGAAAGGTCTACAAGTCTACAAATCTAAAGCGGTAGCGTGTCTAGTAACGCAGTGTGTCTGAAACGTAGTGTGTCTAAAACAAGGTGTGTCCAATATTATATTAATTTAATAATGATCAAAATATATGAACCTATGGCATGATGTTACTCTCGGGAAAAATGTACCGGAAGAATTCAATGTGATCATCGAGATCCCGAAAGGGTCAAAGAACAAATACGAGATCGACAAGGAAACCGGTCTTATCAAATTGGATCGCGCGATGAAGACAGCGCAGGATTACCCGTTTGACTATGGTTTTGCACCGCAAACACTATGGGACGACAATGATGCGTTGGATGTGGTTGTGTTGACGACATATCCTCTCGCGCCGAGTATCTTGGTGCAGGTACGACCGGTCGCTGTGATGCGCATGATCGATGGCGGCGATAGCGATGACAAGATCATCGCTGTGCCTGTGGATGATCCGCGATGGGATGATGTAAAAGATTTGTCAGACATCAACAAGCACACAGTCAAAGAAATCCAACATTTTTTTGAGACATATAAACAAATTGAGAAGAAGGAAGTGATCGTTTCCGGTTTCAAAAACAAAAAGGCCGCAATGGCCGCT
The DNA here is from genome assembly GCA_041660065.1 of Parcubacteria group bacterium. Lineage (NCBI taxonomy): Bacteria > Parcubacteria group bacterium. Next base: position 90,741 of record JBAZXC010000004.1, read on the forward strand.
GTGGTACGCAGTATGAAAATTTACAAGAAGAAGTTCAATAAATAGACAATTTAGACGGGTAGATTATTAGACAAGTAGACACGCTACGCTTTAGACCGGTAGACTATTAGACGGGTAGACACGCTACGCTAGTAGACGGGTAGACATGTAGACAGGGGTCTACAAGTCTACAAATCTAAAGCGGTAGTGTGTCCAAAACGCAGTGTGTCTAATAGCGTAGTGTGTCTAAAGCAAGGCGTGTCTAAAAACATAGTGTGTCTAAAAAAATATATGAACCATCGTTACGAAAAACTTACTGTGTGGCAAAAGTCAATGGATTTGGTGGAGGTAATTTATTGTGTTACTCAAAAATTTCCACTGAATGAACAGTACGGCTTGTCTGCACAAATGCGACGATGTGCCGTTTCTATTCCTTCAAATATTGCAGAGGGAAGTCGTCGTAATTCCAATAAAGATTTTCATCATTTTGTTACGATGGCATTTGGCTCTGGAGCAGAGCTTGAAACGCAACTGCATATATCAAGGAGATTGCATTATATAGAAGAAGTTGATTTTCAAAATACAATTCGACAAATCACAGAAGTGATGAAAATGATCAATAAATTTAGATCTGGATTGAAATAGTGCAAAAGAATCTACAAGTCTACTAGCATAGCGTGTCTAAAACGCAGTGTGTCTAATTAATCTAATATACTATCATTATGGAGTATAAGATCGAAAAAAATGAGGATGTGAATATTGACGTGGTGATCCCGTGGATCGAAGCGGAAGAAAAATTTGAGATTCTCTTGAACGAGGCGGTCAAAAATGTTTCGGTGAAGGGGTTTCGCAAAGGCGCTGTGCCACGAGATGTTGCTTTGGGACGTGTGAATCGTGCGCAAATCCTTGCGGATGCAACGGATCAATTGTTGCGTAAGCACTATACAGATATCATGGCAAAGGAGATGCTTAAGGTGATCGGTGCGCCACGGGTCAGTGTGACAAAACTCGCAGAGGGCAATGATATCGAGATCAAAATCGTGGTGGCGGTCTTGCCGGATATTGTTTTGCCAAAGAAATGGAAAGATGTGATCAAAAAGGTCAACAAAGAAAGCGCAAAAGATGTAAAAACGATTTCTGATGCAGATGTGCAGGAAGAGATCGCACATATTGCCAACAGTCGTGCACAGCACAAAGAGGTGGAGCGTGCCGCACAAAAAGATGACCATGTGAAGATTGACTTTACGGTCAAGCAAGACGGTGTGATCATCGAAAATGGCACAAGTAAAGATCACTCATTGGTGTTGGGCAAAGGGGTTTTTATCCCGGGATTTGAAGAAGAGGTGATTGGTATGAAAAAGGGTGAAGAAAAAACATTTACGTTGAAATTTCCTGCAGACTATCATGCAAAAAATCTCGCAGGGAAAGATGCGACATTTGAAGTGAAATTGAATGTTGTCGAAGAACGGATCACGCCGGAGATCACAGATGCATTTGCTGTGTCGCTTGGTGCGCAATTTGCAACAGTGGATGATCTCAAAAAAAGTGTAAAAGAGGGCATGGAGAAAGAAAAAGAGAAAAAAATGCAAGAAGAAAAACGTGCGAAATATTTGGATGCACTTGCTGACACGATCGATGTTGTCCTCCCAGAAATGATTATCCACGAAGAATTGCATCGCATGCTGGGAGAATTTGAACAACAACTGTCAATGAGTGGCATGCAGTTGGACATGTATCTCGAAAAGATCGGCAAAACCAAAGATGACGTGGAGAAAGAATGGGAGCCACAGGCCAAAAAGCGTGTGCTCAGTGCGCTTGTCTTGGAGCAACTTGCCGAGGATGAAGAAGTAAATATCGATAGTAAGGAGATTGAAGAAGAGATGAACAAAACGCTTGCGATGTACAAGGGTGTGCAGGATCTGGGGAAAAATCTCGACATGCGCCAGTTGTACGAATACACACGTGGCATGATGCGCAATGAAAAAGTTTTTGAGATCTTAGAAAAAATATAATTTAGACAATTTAGACGGGTAGACTAGTAGACACGCTACGCTTTAGACCGGTAGACATGTAGACATGTAGACAGGTAGACAGGGGTCTACAAATCTAAAGCGGTAGCGTGTCTAAAGCAAAGCGTGTCTAGTAACGCAGTGTGTCTAAAGCAATGGCGTGTCTAAAACGCAGTGTGTCTAAAACAAGGTGTGTCAAATTAATCTAATATACTAATTTTATGTACTACATCCCAACAGTGATCGAAAAAAGCGGACAATATGAGCGTGCGTATGATATTTATTCGCGCTTGCTCAAAGATCGGATCATCTTTTTGGGGACGGCGATCGATGATGATGTCGCAAACAGTGTGATCGCACAGCTCCTGTTTCTCGATGCGCAAGGGAGTGATGAGGATATCCGCATGTATATCAATTCACTGGGCGGTGTGGTGACGAGCGCGTTGGCGATCTATGACACGATGCAACACGTCAAAGCGGATGTGTCGACAATTTGTGTGGGAATGAGCGCATCGGCAGCGTCTCTCCTCCTTGCATCCGGTGCAAAAGGGAAACGTCTCATCTTGCCAAATGCAGAAGTGATGATCCATCAAGTATTGGGTGGCGCGCAAGGGCAAGCAAGCGATGTGGATATCCACGCGCGACACATCATCCAGACCAAAGCACGACTCAATGCGATCATGGCAAAACACACAGGGCAAAAGATCACAGTGATCGAACGAGACAGTGATCGTGACAATTTCATGAGCGCAACAGAAGCAAAAAAATATGGTATCGTGGACAGAATTGTGAAATAAATGCGGACTAGGTTTTAGGTGGTAGAAGAGTAGGTTGTAGAGAGCAAAAAACTCCTTAAAAAGGGAGTTTTTTGCGTATTTGACAAATTGTGTATTATATGATATAATTTTCGGTTATTGTACATTACAAATTAGAATTTTCAAAAAACAATCAAAATTAACGCAGGAGGATCACAATATGGGACGAAAAAGAATAGTAGAAGATATTTCTGAGGAAATGGTTATTGGTAAAAATGATTTTTATCGTAAAGGGAAAATCCTTCAACGGTATGGCCGGTGGTATGAGTATATCGAAAAACTTCCGAAATTGTTGCAGGCATCATCGGATATCCAATTGAAAGATCTTGTTCCAGATAAGCAGCATCAGGCGTTGATCTTTCGTGAAATTGGTATCACTAATTTTGATGGTTCGGGTTTGGAGTATATCGCATGGCTCAGCTTGACGCATGTTGCGTTGAAGCTTGAGTCGGATATCGAAGGAAAAACGATTCTTGATGTGGTTGAGGAGATGATTCAAAAACGAAAAGAACTAGGAAGCGATTTTATCAATATCTTATATCTTTTTGGAAAGAGGAGAACATCCTTCTATCAATACCTGACATTCGAGATGAGCAAGAAGTCCCTGCCCTTGGAGTTTGATTCAGCGATAGATATCGTTGAATCTGCCAAGGCATCCGCATATCTCTCCATTATGGAGGAGATCGTCATGTGTGAAAACAGAGGAAAAGATCCTCAAGAGATAGAAATATTTCTTGAAAAAATTATGGCAATGTGATGCCAAAAAGAGAGTTTGCAAGAATTTTTGCCAACTCTCTTTTTAATTATGAAAAATGAAAGTATGCGTTTTTTAAATGGTATAATATTAGGAATATTTTTATTGCAATGATGGGAGGAGGCTTTCGCCTTGCATTTCTTCGGGCTTGCGGATTTCCATGATGTCGAGAACGGTTGGGGCGATGTCGCTCATGAGTCCGCGGATCTCCGTTTGATTGCGCATAACCTCTTCCTCGGTTCGTTTGCGATGATTATCCGGAGCGACAAACCATAGCGGGATCGGGCTGGTGTTGTGTTTGGTGTCTACTTCACCGGTGTGTGAGTTGCGCATGATCTCGATGTTGCCGTGGTCTGCGGTAATGAGGAGGCAACCGCCTTTGGTGAGGACTGCTTTGATGAGTTTGTTCATGCAGACATCCGTTGCCTTGGCTGCTTCTTTGGCTGCCGGTTCATTGCCGGTGTGGGCGACCATATCGGGAGCGGCATAATTGATCACATAAAAATCATATTTTTCTGCGTCAACACTCTCAATGATCTTGTCTGTCAATTCGTAGGAGCTCATTTCCGGCTTCTCGTCGAATTTGTCAACTGCGGGGGAGGGGATCAATGCGCGATCTTCGCCGGGGAAAGCCTCTTCGGCGCCACCGTTGAAAAAGTATGTCACATGCGCATATTTTTCAGTTTCTGCGATGCGCAGTTGTTTGCGACCATGTTTGCTGATGACCTCGCCGAGACCATTCTGTACGTTTTCCGGAGGAAAAGCGATATTGACGGGGAGATCTTTTTCATACTCTACCATTGTGACAAAATTGATCTCAAGTTTTTCGCCGCGATCAAATTTTTCGAAACCGGGAAGAGCAAATGCCATCGTAAGTTCTCGTGCGCGATCTTCACGGAAATTAAAAAAGATCACACTGTCGCCATTCTTGATCGTTGCGAGTGGCGCGCCAGCACTGTCTGTGATGATGATCGGTTCAATGAACTCATCTGTGACGTTATTATCATAGGATTTTTGGATTGTGGCGACAGGGTCTGTGGTTTTTTCGCCTATGCCGTGTACGAGCATTTGGTAGGCTTTTTCAACGCGGTCCCAGTTATTGTTGCGGTCCATCGCCCAATTGCGACCGATCAGTGACGCAATTGTGCCAACGCCAATCTGTTTGAGCTTGTCAGCGATCTCCTGTATGACGCGTATGCCGGATGTGGGTGAAGAATCGCGACCATCCATAAAACAGTGAACGAAAAGTTTTTTGACATTCTTTTTGTGTGCGAGGTCAACTAGGGCGTACAAATGTTCTCTTGCCGCATGAACGCCACCGTCGCCAACGAGTCCCATGATGTGAAGTGCGCCATCATGATCTTTGACTTCTTGCATGGCATTGGTAAGAGCAGGATTTTGATCAAAGCTGCCGTTTTGAATTGAGAGGGAAATGCGCGGAAAGCTTTGATAGATGATCTTGCCCATGCCCATTGTCATATGACCAACCTCACTGTTGCCTGGCTCGCCCCACGGGAGACCGACAGAAATACCCGATGCTTGTAAGGCAACGAGGGGATAATAGTTATTAAGTTTGTCAAAAGTTGGCAATTCGATCTGATTGAGCGGATTGTCGGGTGAACTACTTAACCCCCATCCATCAATTACTACGAGAACAACGGGAGAATACATAATATTTTTTTGTATCATTATTTTACTTCTTTCATTTTATCACTCTTTTAGCTCTTTTGACAAATATGCCTACATATAGTATGATTTACCCAGTAATATTAATGATCCGAACGGTTGCTGTTGTGGAAATAATGGGATGTATATCAGGAGTATCATGGTGCAAATTATCAAATGATATGATCTATCTTTTAGTGTCAATCACAGGAGAAAAACAGACATAATACGTGTGGACTTGCGTGTTTGTTTTTGATATATCCTTATCGTACACAGCAGACGACCGAATATTTTTATGATAAGCTCAACACTATTGCTTATAGCTGTTGCGTCGTTAATTGTTGGAACCGGCGTTGGTTATGTCGTGCGACAAACCATTGCCAAAAGTCAAGCAAAGACGGCGGAAAACAACATTGCAGAGGCAAAAACGAAGGCGCAGGAAATCGAACTCGAGGCAAAAAATAGGGCAAAGGAAATCGAACTCGAGGCAAAAAACAAGGTAGTCAGTATTCGAGAAAAGGCCGAGGAAGAAGAGCGGGAACGCAAGCAAGAAATTCGCGCTACGGAAAAACGGTTGGAAAAACGTGAAAATCTCCTTGATCGCAAATTGGATGAGGCGGAAGAAGGTAAAAAGGCGCTGGAAGCAAAAGCACAAGAGGTGCGTGATGTGCGCACGCGTATAGAGGAAATGCGTATAGAGGAAATGCAACGACTGGAGAGTATCAGCGAGCTTACGCAGGAACAAGCGCGCAAAGCACTTTTGCAGTTAACGGAAGAGCAAAATCGAGAGGATTTTGCACAGCATGTTGCACGTTTACAAAAGCAATCACATGAAGAGCTGGAAAAAGAGGCGCGGGATATCATGACACATGTCATCCAAAAGTATTCACGCTCTCATGCGGCGGAGGTGATGACGTCGACACTCACGATTCCTTCAGAGGAAATCAAAGGGAAGATCATCGGTAAGGAGGGGCGCAATATTCGTGCTTTGGAGCGCATGACGGGTGTGGAAGTGATCATTGATGAAACGCCGGATTCGATCGTTTTGTCATCTTTTGATCCTGTACGCAGGGAAGTAGCAAAGATCGCTCTGGAGAAGTTGATCGAGGATGGGCGCATTCATCCCGCAAAGATCGAAGAGATCGTGGTATGGGCGGAAAAAGAGATTGACAATCGTATTCGTGAGGCGGGAGATGCTGCTGCCTATGAAGTGGGTATTGCCGGATTAGAACCAAAATTGCTGTATATTTTGGGACGATTGCGTTATCGTACAAGTTTCAAACAAAACGTGTTGTTACATTCATTGGAAGTGTCCTATCTTTCGGGTGCACTTGCGTCTGAATTAGGGTGTGATGTGAAAGTTGCCAAGATGGCGGGGCTTTTTCATGATATCGGGAAAGCGGTTGATCATGAAGTGCAGGGCACACATGTGGAAATTGGGATCAAGATCTTGCAAAAATTCAATGTTGATAAGCGCGTGATCGATGCCATGATGTCGCATCATGATGAGTACCCCTATGCAACACCTGAAGCGTATATTGTTGCGGCGGCGGATGCACTTTCTGCGGCACGTCCGGGAGCGCGCAAAGACACGGTAGAAAATTATCTCAAGCGTTTGGAAGAATTGGAATCGCTAACGAATAGTTTTCCGGAAGTCGAAAAGTGTTATGCAATTCAAGCAGGTCGTGAAATTCGTGTGTTTGTAAAGCCGGAGGCTGTGGATGATCTTGGCGCAATAAAACTTGCCCGCGATATTGCTGACAAAATTCAGGAGGAATTGAAATATCCTGGAGAAATCAAGGTAAATGTATTACGAGAATTGCGTGCTGTGGAATACGCACGATAGATAAGTAGATCGGTAGACACGCTACACTTTAGACAGGTAGACCAGTAGACGCGTGAGAAGGTCTACAAATCTAAAGCGGTAGCGTGTCTAAAACAAGGTGTGTCTAGTAATGCAGTGTGTCTCATAAATCTAAATATTGACAAATATCGTCCTTGCACGCATCATGAGTGAAGGACTGTGAATAACAGATTTGCCTTATTTGCTAGAAAAGTAGTACAATAAGTGCATTAAAAATAATAGGTAAAATCTAAAGATAGAAAGGACGGTGAAATTACAATGGCAAAAATAAACAAAGGAATGTTGATCGATGCAATTGCAGCAAAGACTGATATGAGCAAACGCGATGTAGAGCGTATGATCGAAGCTGCTACAGATGAGATTACGTCACAACTACAAGGTGGAAACGAAGTTGCTCTTACGGGCTTTGGTACATTTTCAGCATCAAAGCGTGCAGCACGACAAGGCGTCAATCCTAAGACAGGAGAGAAGATCCAAATCGCTGCAACAACTGTCCCAAAATTCAAGGCTGGTAAAGCATTGAAAGATGCGATCAAGGCATAAATTTTTTTGGACGATTCTGCTTTTTGTTTGAGAACAAAAAGATGGCGCAAAAATTCTTTTCGGATTACGGAAAGAATTTTTGCTTTTTAGTGAGAAATGCTATAATACACAGCATAAATAGCCAAAACAAAATTCATGCCTTTCAGAAAAGTCTTCTTTGCGATCATGAGCACCTGCTTCCTCATTGGTC
>JBAZXC010000005.1 GCA_041660065.1 Parcubacteria group bacterium
AGACACAAACCAATCCATGCAGGTCACACGCGTCTTTCGCATCACAGACCCTGATGTCACCATCGAACCGGTATCAGGAGCATCGCGGAAGGTTTTGGGGACGTACCGCAATCTCAAAAAAGAAGAATTCACCGACGAATCCGACAAAACATTCATCGCACAAGAAGGTCAAACCGTTACACTCGAAGCAAATCTCTACCCGGGATTCCTCAACAACCAAGAAGACACGACAACCTATCAATGGACGCTGGATGGAGAAAATTATTCAACAGATAAAACGATCAGCTTTGTACCGGATGGGACGACGTCTGTGGGGTTGCGGGTGGTACGATCAATAGCAAAAAAAGATCGCAAAGCATTGCGTGGGGCATTTGGCATCTCACAAGAAGAATCCATTCCCACAACCTTCTCCTCCTCCGTCCAGATCGTCATTGATCAAGATTCTATCGTACAAAACAAAGGTATCACGGGTTTCTTTGCCTCGATCTCATACAATACGCCATTTTATCTTCTCTTTATTCTCAAAATGGCACTCATCATGTCCATTATGCTTTTTGTCCCGTCACTTGTTCTGGGTGCGGGAAAAACTCGATAAAATATACTGCTTTTCAGTGCAGTGTGAAATTGCAAGAGCAATAAAAATCCAAAAAAGAAGCGAGAGGTCGTTTTTCCAGTAGGGTGTATCGCCGATACCGGAAAAAATGATCAGAAGAAGAGATGCTGTGTAAAGTACACTCAGAGTATCTTTGTGTACGGAATAGTGCATATATAAAAGGAAGAGTATGCGTGCATAAAAAAGCACGAAGAAAAATAATGAGAAAAAGCCTCCCGCATAAAGCAGTGTGAAAAAAAGATTGTGTGGTGTTGGCACTGCCCAATCGGGATATGGAGAAAACCATTTTTGTGCATTGAGGTAATGCGATTGAAAGTTGTCGATCTCATGACCGGTTAAAGGAGATTCTTGGATAAAAAACAGTGTCACATCCCAGATCATAATACGGGATGCTAGTGATCCGTGAGAAAAGTCACTATTGCTGGTAATCATTTTTTGATATCCGATACTGCAAAGGAGGAGAAAAAGAACTCCAATAATTAAAAATGAAAACAATCTTTTCTTGAAAATAAAAACAGTAACTGTGGTAATCGTGAGACATAATGCCAAAATGGTATTAAAGGAATGTGTATAAAAAATGATCAAAAGAGATGCACCTAAAATAATCCAAGAGAGAAGATGACAATAGAGCGTCTTATAACAGTGAATTATAAAGGGGATAAAAATAAGAGGAGCAATGTACAACGCAAGGTGGTTTGGTGAGAGATAAAAAGCGGATAGGCGTCCGTCAAATGTGGTGTTGCCAGTAATAAGATAAAAAAGAGCAATGCTGACAACGAATATGAGAGAAAGAAGCAATCCATAGTGAAGCACTGAACGATTAGTGTTATTTTGTGCCAGGTGTACGGCGAGCAGAAGACCTGTACAGGCGGGGATGCAGATCCACTCAATATAGACGCCAAGAGCATGAATAGATGGGTGCATGATAAGCGAGGGAAGGAACGATAATATCAGCAAAATTACACATAACCACAAAAAAGAATTTTTTTGTAAAAAATATCGTATCGTGGTGCGATGTGTAAAAAAGAGGATAATATTTAAAACAATGCACGATAGAGAAAGGATGCTTAATGACGCAAAAAACAACGAAATACGCAAAGGGTATGCGGGAATGATCACAACAACAAAAGCAATGAAAAAATCAAGAAAAAATAGTTGCAGTTTATTAAATTGATTTATTGTTGGTAATTTCATAATATGCCGCAAGAGAAAGAATAAAAAGAAATATGGGGAGAACGTGTACAGAAAATAATGGTGTATCAAATAACGCATGTGTGAAAAAGACGATCAAACTTATTATAGCAAAAAAAGCAAGAGATTGTTTTCTATTGCGGTAAAAAATGATGACGGTATATGTAATAAGACATAAAAATAAAAATAATCCAATCAAACCAAGTTCTACTGCAATATCAAGAAAAAGATTGTGTGCATAGATTGGTGTGCGATATGTTGCCGTCGGATCAACGATAGATGGATATGCACCAAGTCCAACACCAAAGAATGGTCGTTGCGCAATTTCATCGCAAGCTTGTTTCCACAAAACGATTCGGTGTGTGCTCGAGGTGTCAGTTGCGTCGAATGAGGAAAAAAATCTTTGTGTGAATGGATTATGGGGAGCCATAAAAAAAAGAATGAAGCAAAAAAGAATCGCAATAAAAATATGTTTTAGCGTGGTGTGCAATGAATGCCATAAAAAAATAACACTAAAAAAAAGACCGCTAAGTAGAGCAACGTAGCCACCGCGCGAAAATGTGAGAAGGTCGGCAACGATAAGAATAAAGGAGAGGATGATCCATTTTTTGTTGCGAGAGGTGATATATAGACCAAATGCGATAGGAATAATAAGTCCGAGATAAAAAGAAAATATGTGAGGGTCGGGGAAAAAACCTACTGCACGCATGATGTCATGTGAGCCGACATGCACTAGCCAACTATTGTATGTGCTGACTGATGCGGAAAAAGTTCCACCGAGGAAAAATGGTGTAAATAGTGACCAAAAAGTTAAAAGTGTGGAGAGTGTGACAATAAACTGCATAATAAACTGAATGATCCCAATAATTCCGGCAAGCGTTGCTCCATACACAATGGCACGGCATAACAACACATGAGCATTGGTTTGTGCGATAAAAAGTGTGATCAAGATATAATATAAGGGAGCAAATGAAAGTAAAAATAAAATTTTACGCAATGTCCACAATTGTTCCGGAGAATAAAAGAGGGAGAATACAATATACATTGAAAAGAATGCAAAAAATACCACATGCCACCCTGTTGGTATGTAAAGTGATTTTTTAAATAAGGAAATCGCTATGACACAGAAAAAGAGGAATAATATAATGATGCGCACAATGGCAAGATCGACGCCAGCAAAAGGGCTGAGGGCAAATTGTAGTGGCAGAAACAAAAATGTTAATGCTAAAATGTATTGAATGATATTCATTTAATGTAAAACAAGCGAAATATACGTAATAGTAGCACATGACATGCGCCAAAATGTTTTTTAAAAAAGGTATCTTGAGAAGCATAATACCATTTTTTCTGGATTTTTCCAGTGTTTTTGCTGCTCTGTCCACTTGTGTGAATGAGCGAAATTGTCGGGATATAATAAACAAAGCCATCATTATGATGCGCGCGTTCGCACAAATCCACGTCTTCAAAATACAAAAAAAACGATTCATCAAATCCACCGATATCCCGTATAAATTGTGTGCGTGCACACATGGCAGCACCACTCACCCATCGTACAGGTGTTTTTTTTGTAAATTTCCATGGTTTTTTGTGTATGCCGATATGATTTTTGATTAGATGCAAAAGAGTGATTTTTTCTCCGACAGACCACTGCTGCGGGAGAAGATCTTCTGTGTTAACACGCGGAGAGACAATCGTTTTCTCATCAATATGGAACACAATATCAAAGAAGTTTTTACAAAAAGAATGCGTATCAGGGTTGAGAAAACACACAAAGGGAAATTTCGCATGCGTGAGGCCAATGTTATTTGCCGCGCCATAGCCGATATTTTTACCGATCTCAATGCATTTTTGATGCAAAAAACCAAAATTTTGAAGAGAGAGTGCTGTAGAATCATTATTGACAATAATTATTTCGTGGATGTGCGCATTTGGTACGTGTGCGAGGTCAAAAAGACACTTGTGCAATTCTATTGCACTGTGATAATTAACGATAATAAAAGATATGGGTTTATGTGAGGGATTCATAATCAACAAATGCCTTGTGAACAGATGACGCGTATGGGTGAAATTTTTTTTGTGCGTAATAATTTTTTATTTTGCGAAGAAAGAAGTGGATATGAAACCATATCCTTGCAAGTCCGTGAGCATGCTTGTCAAAAAACAATAAACCGGAAAGCACGAGAAAATACGTCTTTATTTCCTTGTGGTTCTCGCTGACTTCATCATGAAATGCTTTGGCATGTGGCAGAAGACCGAGGGAGAATCCTTCTTTTTTTGCACGTAAACAAAAATCAGCGTCTTCATAATAGAGGAAAAAACGTTCATCAAATAGACCAATTTTCTTGTAAACGGAAGCATGTACTGTCATGACGCAGCCAGAAATGTATTCTGAAGAAACGACTTTTTGCGTGAGATCTTTTATAGGCTCCGCGTGGGTGTTCTGACATGTAAAAAAATTGATTTTTCCACCAGAAAACCATTGTTTTTTTCTTGTTGTATCAAAGATCAAAGGAGAGGCGATTGCAACTATATTATCAGTCACAGCTGTGGTCAATAAAGAAGCACAATCTTTGGATAGGGTGGCATCAGGATTGCAATAGGTGATTGTTGTGGCATTTCGCTCCAAAGCATAGCGTGTGCCGATATTTGCCGCTGTGGCAAAGCCAACATTTTGCGTATTATAAATATAAATAAGATTGGGATATTTGAGTTTGCAAAGCTCCAATGATTGATCCGATGATGCATTGTCAACAACAACAATCAGTGGATGGACGTGTTGTGACTGCAGGATACTATGAAGGCAACGAATGATCGAATCACCGCTATTATAATTCACGACGACAAAAAAATGTCTTTCATCCATAAGATAGTTATGACCGTTTTGGTAATATGTGCATTATATCATTGTGTGTGACAATGCGGAAGAAAAAAAGAAGAAAAAGATAAACGACGATGGCAATGCATGTACTAAAAACATGTGGCAGAGGAAGGAAAAAGAGCAAAATTGCCATAAGTTCGCCAGAAAGAATGATAAAAGGGAGTCTGATGTCTCCGCAAACAAATGGTGTGAGACGCTTTGTCATAATGATCGCCACAAAAGCAACAAAAAATTCCGTAATCACAGAAACGATTGCTGCGCCGGTATAGGAATACAAATAGATAAAAATGCCATTCGCAACGATGTTAAGGAGTGCTGCAAAAAAAAGAGCATACATAAGTACTTTTTGATGTGCGCCAGCGATGAGAATGTTGGTAAAGAGTTGTCCAAAAAATACGCATGCAAGTGCAAAGATGAGTATTTGCAATACAGGGGCTGCATCATGAAAATCCGGTCCACCGACAATAGCGATAATCTCCGGCGCAAGATAGACCGTGCAAATGACAAGGGGTATGAGAATAATTGTGAAAAGTTTGATAATGATCGTTGTGATCTTATTGAAAATTAAAATATCCGAAATAATATAGCGGGACAGGAGAGGAAAAATCAGTCCGACAATCATTGCAGGAAAAAAAATAAGCGTTTCAATGATCTTATAAGCAGCGCCGTAGATGCCAACATCGCTTTGAGATTGCATAAAAGAAAGCATGATTGCATCAAATTTAAAATAAAGAAAGGTGATGATAGCACTGATGCCCATAGGAGCGGATTCTTTGAGGAATTTTTTCCAGTAGACGCTATCAGGGATAAAAGATATTGTGACATAAGAACGAGTAACAAAGAAAAGAATGATAAAATTCCAGAACATTGTGGCTAAAAGAGAAATGGCCACAGCGGTGAAGCGCAGATGTAGTGTGAGAACAAGTACGATTGTAAAAACCTGAATGATTTTCCCGGATAATTCAACGAGGGCAACGCGATCCATGGCGATATGTTTTTGAAAAACACCATTAAGAAGTCCATAACCAGAGGAGAAAATGAAAGCGGCACAAGCAATGAGAATGCTCGTTTTTACATCCGTAGTATAGGGCAAAAACCATACAAAAAATGTGCTGAGGAGAAAAATTACGCACGAAATGATCATGCGCAGCGTGAACACTCTGCTCATAATCCATGATTCATCAGCACCGTCCCGAGAAATGTCTCGTGTTGCGATTGGATAAAGGCCAAAATCACCAATTGCGGAGAAAAAGGCAAAAAAGGCAAGCATGGTCGTGTATTTACCAAAGCCTTCTGTGCCAAGGTATCGCGCTAACATGCCGATGGCAAAAAGTGCCAGTGCAATGGATATCACTTTTGTTATGACATTGAAAATGATATTATAGGAAATCTTTTGTGCGATCATAAAGACTGCATAATGCCACGTGGTTTAACAATAACTTTTCGATCATCTTTCTCGCCAATGCTTTCAGTCTCTACGCGCATATCACCGCTGATGGTCGTGTGGACAATGCGTCGTTCATAGGCATTCATCGGTCGAAGAATGATCGGCTTTTTTTCACGATGTGCTTGATCGGCCGCATCTTTGGCAATATGCGTGATCATGCGATCCTTATCTTCCTTATAACCATTGATATCCAGATTGATGCGCTCCAAAAAGCCATCTTTGTTGAGGATCGATCGAATGATGTGTTCAAGTGCATAAAGATTTGATCCATGTTGTCCAATGAGAAATCGTGAGTCTTTCTGCGTTTTAAGAGAGCATAAAAATGTTTTTACATCTGTTTTTGAGTCGATCTCTTCTTTGATTGATATTGTGGCGTCAGAAAAGTCCATGAGATGGAGAATTTTTTCTATGCTAGCCTCAATGATTTCGTGGGGATTACTCATAATGTTTGTTGATAATTACGTGTTATCTTTTGTGGAGGACAGCCGTTTTTCTTTGTGTATAACAACCCATTGTTGTGCGATCATAAATGCGGTTGATGTAAGCCAATAAATTGCCAGTCCGGAGGGAAATTTCAATCCGATAAATAATGTCATGATTGGCACAATAAAAAGCATTTGTTTTTGCATGATTGTTGCAAAATCTGGAGTAACGTCTTTTTCATCTTGTTTTTTTACAGCGGCGACTTGTAGCGCTTGTTTTGTTTGCATCATTTTTAGCTGATAAAATTGTGCCAATGCGGTTATGACAGCTATTGGAATGAATGGTTCGGTAATATTCATAAAACCGAGAAACATTTTGTTAAGGTCTTGAGGGAGGAAAACAAAAGAGGAATACAAATTTTCTGCATGAATTGCGAGGTCGGGGCTACTGGAGAGATTGACGATCACGCGATACATAGTGATAAAAATGATCATCTGGACAATAAGAGGGAGACATCCTGCTGCAGGATTGACTTTATGCTCACGGTAGAGAGCCATTGTTTCTTTGGAGAGCTTCTCCTTGTCATCCTTATATTTTTTTTGTAGTTCCTTGATTTTTGGCTGAAGATCCTGCATCTCCTTTTGAGACTCGATTTGTTTGCGAGAGAGGGGTATAAGTGCAAATTTTACAGCCAATGTTAAAACAATGATTGCAACACCAAAATCTCCAAAAATGTTATAGAGAATAATAAGTATGTTATAAATCGGTTGATAGATGAGTACAAAAAAAATGTGCATAATGATGTAATCTTATATATTAAATGAGTTTTGCTTGAGAAAAAAGCGCTGAAAGTGTAGCGCAGGCTTCCCTATATGGTAACACTTTACCACGATTTGTATAGGAGATCACGATATCGTATCCGGGAGCAAGATTGAGAAGATGTGTATGCAGTGCTGCATAAAGAACGCGCCTTTGTCTATTGCGTTTCACTGCGCTGGGGGAATATTTTTTCCCCACAACATATGCGATGTGTGAGTGTGGACTATTATTGGGTAAAAAAAATAGCAATGCACCACCAAAATAGTGGCGCTTGCCTTGTGAATATAGAGAAGAAAATCGATATGTGTGCAGTCGATGTGGTTTTGTAATCATAAACAAAAAAATAAAGACTTGCAACGAATCTGTTATACGGCAGCACGCACACGACCTTTTTGGCGTCGTCTCTTGAGAACAAGTTGTCCCGTGCGCGTTTGCATTCTTTTGAGAAATCCATGGACGGACTTTCGCTTTCCTTTTTTTGGTTGGTATGTTCTTTTCATATTATAATTATGTAACAATAATCACTAGTAAATAGCTCAATTATCCTAACATGGCACGTGTTTAAAGTCAATAAATATCTTTGGGGCAGCGAGGGATGAATAAAAGTTATCCACAAGTTGTTCACAAACTGTGGATAAGTTGATATATTTTGTTTTATTGTGGATAAATGTTATAATTTTTCTATTGAAAATAGAATCAAGATATGCATGGCTGTGGACATTTTGTGGATAACATAGTAATTCACCCGAAACGTGTGTTATTTAAAGGATTACTGGGGATAATTCTTTCATATTACGGATATATTAAGTGTAATTAGTGAATTGAATTAAAAAAATGGATACTATAGATCTGTGGAAATCAGTATTGGGAAGCATTGAATTATCAATTTCAAAGGCAAATTTTAGTACGTGGTTCAAAAATACGAGAATTCTTTCTATAGAAAACAAGCATGTTATTGTTGGTGTGCCAAATGGATTTGCAAAAGAATGGTTGGAAAACAAATATCAGTCATATATTTTACAAGCATTGCGTGTTGAAATGCCGGATGTTGTGAGTATGAGTTGTGCTGTGTATAATCCACAAAACATTGAACAAAACGTCTCTGTAAACAAAGAGCCTGAAAAACAAAAATTATCGGAAAAGTCTATTGGGGAAAAGAAGCGGGTATTTGAAGAAGAAAAAAAGCCCTATGTACAGCAAAAAACAGGCTTTTCCCAATCGCTTTTATCCGCAAATAACATTAGTCTCAATAGCCGTTACACATTTGATAATTTTATTGTCGGAGAACACAACGAGCTTGCAAAAGCGGCATGTCATGCTGTGTGTGAAAATTTGGGAAGAATTTATAATCCGCTCTTCATTTATGGTAAAGTTGGTTTAGGTAAGACGCATTTATTGCAAGCAATTGGGAATTATGTGCGATCGAGCGATGCAGCAAAAAAAATTGTTTATACAACATCTGAACGTTTTACAACGGAATTGGTTAATGCCATCAAAAATAATAAAGCGGATAAATTCAAGGAAGATTATCAACTTGTTGATTTGCTCATTATCGATGATGTGCAGTTTTTGGCAGGAAAAGAAAAAACACAGCAGGAATTCTTTCATATTTTTAATGTGCTCTACAATCTCAATAAGCAGATTGTAATTTCCAGTGATCGTCCTCCAAAATCAATTAGTACACTTGAGGAGCGATTGCGATCGCGGTTTGAGGGCGGTATGATTGTGGATGTCAGTCAACCGGATTTGGAAACACGTATTGCAATTTTACGCACGAAAGCAATGGAAAAAGGATTTTATCTCAGTGACGATGTTTTGCGGTTTATGTCAGAAAATATCAAAAACAACGTGCGTGAGCTGGAGGGTGCATTGAATCGGGTAATCGCGATCTGTGATCTGCATAAGAAAGAGCCAACGCAACAATTGGTGGAGCAGGCATTGGGGGAGATCATTCAAAGCAGCAAAAAGAAGTGTGTACAAAATAAAAATATCATTGATGTCATTTCTGAATTTTATGAAATTGATAAGGAGGAACTGATCAAAAAAGGACGAAAGAAAGAAGTTGTGTATCCACGACAAGTGGCAATGTATCTTTTGCGAAAAGAATTAAACATGTCATATCCGGGTATCGGAAAATATTTCAGCGGAAGGGACCACACAACTGCGCTTCATGCATATGAAAAGATCAATAGGGAAATTAAGGAAAATGATCGTTTGAGAGAAGAAATTGGGTTTCTGCGTGAGAAATTGTACTCCGTGTAATTTTTTAGGATATTTATTATTCAAATAATCCATTTATTGTAGCGTATTATGAAAGCAACATGTACATACGAAAACCTTAAAAGCGCTCTACATGCAACAGAGTTTGCTACGAGCAAGAGTGCCACATTATCCATATTAAATAACATCCTCATTGAAACGGATGGTGCACAGTTGTGTTTCTCGGCGACAAATTTGGAAATTGGGATCATCAAAAGAATTCAAGCAAAAATTGATGCTCCGGGAAAAATTGTTGTTTCCGCCGGTTTGCTGGGGAGTTTTTTGACAGCGTTGCGTGGTACGGATCATATCACCATGAGTGTTGATGGGCAGATCTTGCTGTTGCAGAGCGGTGCGCACAAAGCGCGTATCAATGGGTATAATGTGGATGAATTTCCCATTATTCCACAAAGCAGTGCACAAAACATGGTAGAATTTTCTCTGATATATCTCAAAGAATGCATTGCAAAAGTTTTGCATTTTACATCAAAAAGTGAAACACGCATTGAACTGACAGGTGTGTTTATGTCTTTTGGTTCTGATGAGGTATGTAGTGTAGCGACTGACAGTTTTCGTTTGGGAGAAGTCAAGATTCCGGTCAGTGAATTGGCAGTAAACATAAAAGAATATCATACTGTTACAGAAAACAATAAAAACATCATCCTTCCACAACAGCTTTGTGCATATATCAATAAGCTTTCTGATGATCATGATATTGTACAATGCAACATTGAAGAAAATCATTTATTCTTTGCATGTGGTGATCTTTCCATTACTGCACGGTTGATTGATGGTTCTTATCCTGATTATAAACAAATTATTCCCAAAGATGCGTTAACACATGTCGTAATTAAAAAGGATGCTCTCATGGAGGCGATGAAAATCACAACTGTTTTTACAGGGCGAGAAAGTGGTGAGATCCATTTTGACATTGATGGACAAATACTTAAAATTACGACACGACAGCAGGACGTTGGGGAAAATACAACAGAGCTCCCTGTACTTACTGAGGGAGAGCCACAAAATATCGTGCTTAATCCACGATTTGTCATTGATGGTATTGGACGCATTGATGAAGAGGATGTGCGTATTTCAATCAACGGTAATACGTCACCGGTGATGTTTCGTGGATATAAAAACGGAGAAGTAAGTGAACGATATACATATATCGTCATGCCTGTAAAAAGTGCGTAAAAATGAAAGGGATCAAATCATACATTCAAAAAAAGAAAAAAAATGCGCAGGCAATCCGCAAAGAAAATATTTCCGTCGATGATCAAACGATCATGCATCTTTTTTCACGTGCAGTACGAGAAGAATATGGCAGACAAGGTGAAAAAAATATTGTACCAAAATTATATAAAAATGGACTGATTTTTATCAGTATTCATAACGCGATCTGGGCGCAGGAAATATGGTTGCGTCGGGATTTTTTTGTCGAAGCTCTTAACGAAAAAATCGGACGCAAGGTTGTGAGAGGAATAAAAATCGCCACATAAATGGCGATTTTTTTGTACAATGCACAACAACAGGCTTGGTGTTAATAGGCTACAGAAACAGATTTTTTTGCAGAAGCGGTGTTGCCAGCTGTGTCAGTCAAGCGTACCTCAATCGTGATCGATGAATTATTTTGGCTAGAGGGAATCGAATAGGTGTAACTTTTATCTTTTGTCTCAACTTTTTTTTCACCCTCTACAAAATATTCGATTTTTTCAACGTCGTAATCTGTTTTTGGGCTAACTTTTATGGTAAGTTTGTCAGAATTTACAGAATCCGGAACAGAGAGGGAAACTTCTGCTTTTAGATCCTCAAAATCTTCTTTTTTGCAGTCTTCCGGCACATCGTCAAAAACAGCATTTTTGTCCTTCTCTGTGTAATATTTTTTTACACCCTTTTCCCAATTTTTGTATTGAGGATCGGATTTTGGATCCTTTGGCTCATCGCCACGAGGATCGTCTTTGATCACATAATGGAGAATATTGTGGATATTGGCAAATAAAATCTTATCTTTTTTGCTGTTGGGACAGTATTTGTTGGCAAGACAAAATGCATCATCTTTGCCGGGAATCTCACATACCTCAACTTTTTTTGTTTCAGGAAGCTCCCCGTCAAGAATGTCTTTTCCAGTCTTATTTTCGTCTTTATCATATTTTGGAAATTCTTTGCCGGATGGCTCGGAATATGCTTGTAAGATGAAATCACGAAAGATCGGCCCGGAGGCGCTGACGCCTGCGCCATAACTACTCATTGGCGAATTATCATTATTGCCACTCCATATGCCTACGGCGACATCTGGTGTGTATCCCATAACCCATGCATCGCGGTTTTGATTTGTTGTACCAGTCTTTGCTGCAACGGGACGATCATCAAAGCGCAAAACGTTATTTTCACCAAATGTTGGTGCGCGATATTTATTCGTTGAGATAATGTGGGAGAGCATTGCAACATATTTTTCGTCAATTACGCGCTCTCCCTCGGTGGTTTGTGCTGTATAGATATTTGCACCGCCTTTGTCAGTAATGCTTAATACGGCGCGCTTTTCTTGCTTTATGCCGTTATTGGCAAAAACGGCATATGCGGCTGTGTGATCAAGGAGTTTGACTTCACCGCCTCCAAGTACAAGGGAGAGGCCATAGCGCTTTGGATCCTGTAAGCTTGTGATGCCAAGTTGTTTTGCAAAAACAATTACTTCTTCAGGGTTTGCGAGATAGAGTGTCTTTACTGCGGGAATATTGAGCGACATGCCAAGGGCATCTTTCATTTTGACGGGGCCACGAAATGTACCATCATAATTTTGTGGAATGTAATCCTCTGCCCCATCAACAGCAAAGTTTGTTTCGACGTCAAAGAGTATGGTTTCCGGTGTGTACCCTTTTTTAAAAGCGTAAAGGTACGCATAAGGCTTGAATGATGAGCCCGGTTGTCTATCGCGGATGGCAACATTGACTTGACCGTCGATCTTTTCATCAAAATAGTCGCGAGAGCCGACCATGGTGAGAATATCGCCGTTTTGCGGGTCAATGGCAACCAGAGCGGCATTTTCAGCTTTATATTTTTGTTCATTTTCCAGAGCTTTGTCATGGACAATTTTTTCTGCAATTTGTTGTTTGTTCCAATCAAGTGTTGTGATCACCTTCAAGCCTTCTTTCTCGAGGAAGTCGGTGCCATACTGTTCTTCGAGGTAATCACGGACATACATGACAAAATGAGGTGCCTTGATATTTTCTGTATTTTTGGCAAGTTTTGCAAAAACGTCAGTTTCCTTTGCAGCTTTTGCCGCATCAGGACTGACGTAGCCCAGTTCCACCATTTGATCAAGGGCATATTCCTGCCGCACCTTTAGGCGATCTGTATAGGATCCATAAGGCGAGTAACGGGATGGCGCTTGTGGAAGCGAGGCAAGGATCGTTGCTTCATCCAACGTGAGATCTTTTGCATGCTTGTTGAAAAATGTTTGCGAGGCGGCTTCAATGCCATAGGCGTTTGAACCATAAGGAATTTCATTGAGATACATGCCGAGAATTTCATCTTTGGAAAAACGTAATTCAATCTCAACGGCGAGAATGAGCTCTTTGATCTTACGTGTCATGCTACGCTCATCCGTAAGGATGGAATTTTTGACGAATTGTTGTGTGATCGTTGAACCGCCACGTCCCGCGCCAATGTGAAAAATATTGGAAATGACAGCATTGAGCACACCTTTGACGTCAAATCCCGGATGATGATAAAAATTACGATCTTCAAGTGCGATCGTCGCTTGTTTGACAACGAGAGGGATTTCTTCTTGAGGAATCAATGTGCGTTTTTCTTCGCCGTGAATGTCATAAAGAAGTATGGTGCCCGTACGATCATAGATTTTTGTGCTTTCATTGATCGTTCTGGCATTGATCTTGCCCGGCTCCGGGAGATCTTTGGCAAAATAGGCAAAAACACCCATTACAAACAAAAGGCCAATTGCACAAAGAATGCCAAAAAATTTCAAAAAAACAATCATTTTTTTACGAAAATCACGGTGTGGTTTTTTTTGCAGAGAAGATGGTCGGCGGGAAGTAAAAACGTTGCCAATCTTGTTCCATAGGCGTGTAAGTATATTTTTTTTGCGTGAACGGGAAAGGTCTCTGCGATACGGTTGTGTGCGCATTGTGTAGCGCGAAAACGTGTTTTTCATATGTTTATATCATACACTCTTTGCGATGTTTTGAAAATTAAGAGTGGATACAGTATAAAGAATAAACACTTTTTTGTAAAGCGTTTATTTCTTCCTATTTTTCCAAAAAATCCAGATCTTTCTCGGTGATGTTTAATTGGTCAAGGATCCATATGTGTCGCTGATTTGTCGGATCGTATTTACCAACCAAAAAACGCGCTTGCTCTGGATCATCATTTTTAATCAGTGTATGGATGCCGATATTTCCTTCTCTGTAGGCAATATCCTTTGTAAAACAGGTGCCTGGAGTAGAGCATGTTGTGCCACGAAATGTTCGTACGCACAGATTCCATGCGAGAGATTCGGATTTTTTGGCATCCTTTCCATTGGCTATATAATAATTTTTCAAAATATCAAAAACTGCTCTAAAATCTCGTTTTTTCCCGTCCAATCCTTTTGCAAGAGCGGCGGTAAAATGTCCGCCAAATCCCGCATAATCCTCTTCTCCCATAATTTGTCCTTCTTGATACGTTGCAATACCCTCCTCGCCTTTTGTGTAACGATCAAGACCAAGTCCCAACAAATGGATTTTGGTTCGATCACCAGCAGCACGTCTTTGGGCATGTATAAAGATCTCATGCGCGATCAAGCCTTGTAATTTTAGTCCGGAAACAGTGCGCTTTTGGGGTATTTTGATTTTTTTATCATCCTGAGAGACAGAAATTGCTTTTACATGATCATCAATTGCAACGTGCCATCCACTGATATTTTGTGACAATAAGGCATTTTCAAATGCTTCCTGGATGTTCTCGGCAGTATATTGCTCCTGAGAGGAAATAAAGCGAATGGGCTCAACCTTTTCATGTGGTGGAATTGTTGTTTCTGTTTCTGTATCACATAGATCCAGGATTTTTTGTGCAGAATCTTTCTGTTCATCCGTGCTTTTTTCAGAAGAGATTGTATCGCACATTTTTTTTGCGGTTTGCCACAGCGTATAATTGTGAATGTTTTGTTCTGGAACGCCGTAGACAAAAGATGAGTAATGATCAAATTTTTTATCATCACCGTCTAAGGTTGCGCGCATCATGCGTACTTCCGCGATTTTTTCATTGATCTTCCATCGATACATTTGCCGTACAACGTCATTTTTTTCCTCATGCAGAATATCCCTTTTGAGTTCCACGAGTTCTTTTTCGCGATAGTCAAGCTCATTGGGATTGATCTTTGGATAGTCGAGATGCGGATTTTCAATTTCTCCACGAAGGAAAAGGTTTTTTTGATCCTCTCTCTTTTGTGGATCGTCATCAAAATATGTGTACGGCTGAAAACCGCCAACAAATTCAAGGCGGTCATACCATTTTTCGTCCACATATATTCCTCCTTGTTTTTCCGGGTAAAAAGTGCTTTCGGGTGATGACATAGCTATATGGTGATCACATGCATATGATCACGAATAAATGTAAAATCTTGTAAAAATTGATCTTTGTGTGCATTTTTTATTATTATAACACATGCCGTGCGATATCCGTTTTTTGCCAAACCGACTTTTTGAGAAGGAATGGCTTTTATGGAGTGATAGTGATAACTTGAAAGTTTTTTTAATACCTGTAGATGCGTGATTTTCTTGAAACCCCCATCATTTTTTGGGAAAAGTTCTATAACAGCAGTATAAATACACTTTTTATTTTTTTGAAAAATCTTTTTACCTTGCGCATTTGCAATGAGTGCAGCATTGAGATCCAATCCTTGAGACATGTGATATAGTCGTGTGCGATAGCCGCCGACGCGTGGACCGATTTCCACTACCATAGGACCCTTTTTTGTATAAATTAATTCAACATGACCGGGTGTATTTGTAAATGCTAACGCACGCGTTGCTTTTTTTGCAACATGATTTAACTTTGCTATTTTTTTGATCGAAAGGATTGATGGGGAGATCCGTGCAAAAATATGATGATCTTCAATGTCGCGATCCTTTGCGACAAATAGATCAACAGGATCGCCAAAAACGGTCACATGCCCGTTTTTTTGCGCAAATGTTTGAACGGAATGCATGGATCCGCGCAAAAACTCTTCCATGAGGATGCGCGGTTTTTGTGTGCGATGCTCTTTGTTATAAATTGATGTAATGGTCTTTTTTATGAAATTGTAACTTGCAACCAGGTGATCATTTGACAGCACTTTTGTGACGAGAAGACTTTTTTGCAGATTTGCCGGTTTGATCATGAGAGGAAATCCAATTTTTTTTGCAAAACGTTTTACATCATTGATGTTATTGATGATTTTATATTTTGGGGTCATTGTTGGATCATATGCGGTGAGTGCTTTGCGCATAAGGATCTTATCAATTGCCATTTTTGCGCTCGTGATTGTAATTGTGGGAATACCCAAGAAGTTACCGAGCCAGGATCGTGCAATCACATATCTTTCATAAAATGTTATGATTGCCACCGGTTGTGCGGAAAAATTTATAGTGCGCAGGGTATGAAGAAACTGATTTTTTGATCGTATGTCAACAAGAAAAATATTTTGGTACAGTGACATTTTCTCACGCTCCTTTTCGGTCGTGACGCAAATAATATAAGGGATTGATCTTGTAGAAAGATATTCCATAAAATCGTGAGAAGCAATTCCCAAAATAATGATCATATATAAAAAAATAATTAATTAAAAACCTCTCTGATTTTTCAGATTGACGGTTTCTTAAGGATTCTATTGTAAAGGGCAATATATTGTGTGGCCATAAGAGAACGATCAAAATATTTCTCGGCAAATTTGCGACAGGCATCTCTTTCAAAGCGATCAATATTTTTTGTGGCCGCGAGCAAATCAGCAGGATCATTTGAAAAACAACCGATTTTTTCCATCTCAAAATACATTTTTTTCGGTAAGGCATTGATGAATGAACCGATGACTGGTGTGCCACACGCCAATGCTTCCATTGCAACCAGAGGAAAAACAGAAAGTGGTGTGCGAATAGGGCACAAAAGCGCCTCAGCATTTTTTACATATGCAAACACATCTTTGCGAGAAGCTTCTCCTTTATAAATGATATTTTTATCAAGATGCGGTTTGATATTTTTATCAAAATAGTTTTGTCGCTCCAAAGAGTTACCGATTCTTCCAAAAATGAGCAGTTTTTTGTCACTTTTTTTTGCGAGGTGAATGGCTGTATCAAATCCCTTGTGTTTATTTATGCGACCAAGCGTCATCAGATATGAGCCATTTTTTGAGGAATATTTAACGGTATTGATCGGAATGCCATTGGAAATAATGTCCGCATACCCAGTCAGTGTATTCATTCTGCCTTTGGAAAGCGCTACAGGATACGCGCCACTGCGCTTTAGTTGGTAACTGTCCCTTTTTTGTATTGGATTGTGTAATGTTATGACACAAGGTGTGTGTGATAATTTTGCAACTGATGCTGCGTATCTCTGATTGTGGAGGTGAATAATATCGAAGTCATTTTGATATTGTAAAACCATGCATTGGCTGATGATGATCAAATTCCTTCTCTCCTTATCCGTTTGTTGTGAAAAGTCCTTCATGTTCCACAAGCTTTTCGGTAATGTGTGAATGTGTTTTGCTTTTGTTTTCCAATCTCCGGGTGCAAAAAGAGTTACATCGACTCCTTTTTCCAAAAGAGCATCTGTTAAATTTTTTACGACGACTTCCGGTCCGCCAGTGGCACCAAAGGGAGGTGCAACCATTGCAATTTTTAGCACAGATTTTTTCATTTAAACAATCGTTTTAATAAATTCTTGAAAGTGTTTTTCTTTTGTCTTTTCATCTCCAACGAGATGTAGCAGATCAAATCCCGGCGTAGTATTCATTTCGACAAGAAGCGGTTTTCCTGTATTTGTAAAGATAAAATCTAAAGAATAATTGGCTTCAGGATAAAGGGACAATTTTTTGACGATCTTTTTGACGATCTTTTGAATAGACGGCGGAATATTTTTGCGTGGAACAAAAACGGCTGAGGCGCCCTGATGAAAGTTGGTAAAAAGGGAACCTCTTTTGGCGATCCTGGAGAGGGCATAGACTAATTTGTGATTGATAAATATTAACCTCAGATCTGCCACCTCATCTTTTTTTGAAAAGTGGGGAATGCCTTTCTCACTCTTGATGAATTCTTGGATTAATGCTGGAAAAACAATTTTATTTTTTGGAATTTTATTTTTTTCATCAATGATTATACCAAAACCACCAGAGCCATATAATGGTTTTATAACGACTTTTGAGGAGGAAATTTTTGCAAGTGCTTCCGTCATTTCTTTTTTATTTGTCGCCAAGAATGATCGTGGCATAAATTCGCCAAAGATCAAGTATTGGGAAAGCTTGTTGTCCAATAATGTTCTAAAAAGAGGGTGATTGAAAATCTTTGTTTTTTGAGAAAGAAGCATTTTAAAATCAAAGAGCGCATAATCATATTTTCCGGAAATTTTGTCAAAGACAAGATCCGGTGTGATTGGTGTTTTTATTTTGATCCATTTTTTATTGCGAAATGCCCATGATTTTTTAAAGGCGTTGGTTTTTCCATCATACCAATCAATACTTGCTCGGTACATTTCTACGCCATTTAACAAGCCCCTCTCATGCCAATCTTCAAAAGATTCTCTTGTGGTATCGCTTGCAATTGGTATTTTTTTATGCCAATCATTACTGGTGTAAATGACCATCATTTTTTTGTTTGCCATAATGTTTTATTTGCTTACATCAATTAAAAATTTTCCGAGATTTCGTTTTCCGATGATCATATCATATGTGAGATTTTCACGATCGATGATGTTCATACTAACAGTCATGCGTCTTTTGTCCAAAGTAATTTCTGCTTTTACTACAGGTCGGATCGATGCACCACTGGAAGAAAAAACAACCGCAATATCTGTGATGTGAGGAATATTCTTTTTATATTTTCGCATGAAATCGTCTTTGATGACCTGCTCATTTTGAGGAACAAGGTCGTATCCTGCAAGATCAATTTTCGAAAAAGCATCAATAGTTGAACCAAAGCCAAGTTTGCGCGCAAGTTCTGTATCTATGGATGTAGAATAGGCTCCGGTATCAATTTTTGCTTTCGTTGTGATTTTTGCATCATTTGTGCCGATAATTTCCACATTTTCTACTGAGCCGATCACGCTTTTTCCGGAAACGCTCTCAAGCTCTTCCTCGATTTCACCGCCAAAGAGATTTTTGCCCACAGCAATACCGCGAGCGATAGAATTGATCTTGAGGCCTTCTACGCGCTCAAGGCGACGCTTGAGTCCTGCGAGGTTTGCAACTTGAATGGAGAGTCCCGGGCGTGCGTTGAGTTCCAGGATCACGGGACCATTATCGCGATCAATTGCAATGTCAGCACCGAGATAACCGAGTCCGGACGCAATTTGTGATTTGATCGCTAAATGGAGAATTTCATCCCAATGGGGGATTTTGATGCCGGAAAGTAGGAGGCGTGTATTTGGCACATACTCCACAATGCGAGATTTACCTTGTACTGCTGTTGTTGTTACACCGCGTGCCATATCGATCCCAACGCCAATGCCACCTTGCTGGAGATTTGCTTTGCCGTCGGATTCTTCGGTTGGAAGGCGCAGCATCGCCATAACAGGCACTTTATTGTAAACAATGACGCGGATATCAGGGATGCCCTTATATGCATATGGACGGAATTCTTTTGATAGTTTGAGACGTTCTTCAAAAAAAGCAATATCCGGCGTACCGGAAAGAGAAAACTCACCATCCAAGATATGTCCAATATGCATTTTGAGATCGGCAATTGAGACGGGTCTGCCATTTGACCGTACCCATGTATCCAATGATCCTTTTTTTCTGCCATAGATCACAATGATACCTTCACCGCCCAGGCCACGATTTGGTTTGAGTACAAAACTTGATGGTAAGATGCTCCAATCAAAATTTTCCAGTGTACGGCGTGACGAAATCTGCGCGATCAATCGTGGCACGGGAACCCCGGCTTTTCGGAGTAATTTTTTTGATGTGATTTTTTCATCAGCAAGTCGTTTGGCTTTTTTGCGATTATTTGGACGAATGTATGTAAGGTTGCGCGCATTCATCCCAAGGATCTTCTTGCTTGCGGAAAACAAAGTAAACATGAGCAGAGATATTATTGAATTTTTTTGATCACATCGCGAAAGCGGAGATATTCACTCAAGCGCAATCCAGTCCATTTTCCGATGAAGAGATTAATTGGGATAATGAGGAGCACGACCCATGTGTGGATGAGTGTAAAACGGATGATCGTTTGTCCGATGATTGTTGTCGGAGAAAGGATCGTATATCCGACAAGAGCAATAAAAAGAGTTTCAACGGCAAGGAGGAGTGCAGTGCGAGAACCTTTTTCAATTTGCACGGTTACAAATTTTTCCACAAGCATAATGATGATAAGAATGGGAAAAACCGGCGCAGAAGAGAACCCTGTGCGACCTGTGCTACCACCAAATGCTAAAATTGCCAAAACGGCGAAAGAGACAACGGTGAGCGTGATGGCAACGCGAGGCAGGTAGAGAAGACGAAATTTTTTCAAAACATACCGCATCATCATGCCGACAAAAATGACGGTCACATAAACCATGATGGCGTATTTGATATCCGACCAACGCTGTTGACCGATAAAGACGAATGCGAGTGTGATAATGGATGGCGTATAAATACCAAACGCTTGGATGCCAACAATTTGACGTAGTACAACAACGACAGTAACGATCACAGGAAAAAGCAAGAGAAGTGTGATCGTTGAGATCTCAACATGCTGTGCCAATAAAAAATGGATCAGAGGATTATAATATGGTTCATACATAAGTGTGGAAATTAATTGTTTGTAAATATTTGCGTGAGTTACTGTGGCAAAGAGCAACGGCAAGGGCATCGGCCGTATCATCCGGTGTGGGAACTTTTTTTAATTTTAACACGTTTCTGATCATTTCTTGCATTTGGCTTTTATTTGCGCGGCCGTATCCCGTCAATGATTGTTTGATTTGTAGCGGCGTGTATTCACCAATCACGAGTTTATGAGAAAAACATGTGTGTAGGATCACGCCACGCGCTTGCGCAACAGTGATGATCGTTTTTGCATTTTTGAAATAAAACAATGTTTCGAGTCCAGCCTCATGTGGTTTGTATGTATTGATCAGATCAGTGATTCCTGAAACGATTTCCGCAAGTCGTGTAGCATCGGACAGTGTCGAAAGTGTTTCAATGTGTCCATAGGCAACAACCTTGTTGGAAAGTTTTTGCGGATCATGATCGATCACGCCCCATCCTACAATTGCTGTGCCGGGATCTATGCCTAGTATACGCACCATAATTTTATTTTTAACATTCAACTATAGCACATTTAAGCAACGTTGTCAAAGATTTCCACCACATCGTCAAGGTTGTCAATGAGGTCATACAGTTTTTTGTATGCACCTTTATCATTTTCACTTAATTGTATTGTTTGCGTAGGATTATAGACAAGTTTTGCTTCGGTAACATCATCTGTAATGTGTGAAAGTACGGCATGTAATTCTTGTGGTTTGGTAATAATGATTACAGAATGATCCTCAACAAAAACGTCATCAGCACCAGCATCAATTGCCGTCATTTCTGCCGTGTCAACATCTTGTGATGCAGTGACAATGTACCCAACGTAATCAAATTGAAAGGCGACGCTTCCGCTTGGTACAAATTTTCCATTGTTTTTTTTGAGAATAGTTTTGATTTCTGTGAGCGTGCGATTGGTGTTGTCCGTGGCGCAGGCAATCATCATTGCAACGCCACCCGGACCCATGGCCTCATACACAACCTCCTCAATGCGCGCACTATCTGTGCCACTGCCACGCTTGATCGCACGGTCGATATTATCTTTTGGCATATTTGTCTTGCGCGCTTGATCGATTGCGATGCGTAGAGCATTGTTTGTAATCACATCTGATCCGCCGTTTTGTACAGCAACGGCAATGATCTTGGCAATGCGTGTAAACACTTTTGATCGTTTGGTATCTTGTGCTTCTTTGCGATGTTTAATACCCGACCATTTATTATGTCCTGACATAGAGAAGTTTTTCTAAGAGTTTAATAGTGAAATTGATTGAGTGTTTTTATATTCTCATTTTTTTATTTTTTGCGCAAGATTTTTTATTGTACGTCATGTTTTGGGGTACCTGTGCAGAAATTATATACAGATGCGTCAGATGGCACAATGGAGGGAATATCGCATCGATTTGTATCTTGTGTGAGTGTGTATGATGGAAACAAATACTGTTGTTTGTAAAACGAGGGGACAAATTCTGCAATTTTTTTATCAACGCCAGAGAGAGTATGTGTGATCAATGCATTTATTTTTTCAAAAAGAACAACAAAAAAAGATAATTGTGAGCGCGCGAAAGAGGTGTGCATGTGAGGGTTGTAAATAGCATCGTAGGCAATGGTTTGCTCGGCAGTTTGTTGTGTGAGCAATTGTTCATTGGCGATGGCGCGCATGATAATTGCAAGAGTTTGCTGCTGTTTTGCGCGATCTTTTGGGATGGTCCACTGCCATGTGTTGCCGATTAGCTCATAGGTAGCATTATCGGAAATAGTATCTGTTGTGTCTCCATAAGATATGTGATCGGACACGGATCCATCCGGTCGGCGCAATTCGATCACGCCGGTTTTGTTGGGGAGGGTAATGGCGGCATATGTATGTGTGATCATTTTTGTGGCGCCTTTTTTGATCGTAATATGTTGACTGATTGGATGATTGACCAGCGTCTTTTTTGTTGAGCCGGTCGCGATGCTCCATCCATAAAGATCGAGAGAATCTTTTTCTGCATTGTGCAATAAAAGATACTCATTGCCCGTATCTTTGCCGGCAGGATTTGGGACAATTTTTGTAATTTTCAATTTATATTTTGGATATTTTGTGACAACAACGGTAAAATTCTGCACAATGTCCTCGCTGTCATCTTGCACGCGCACAGAGCCGTAGTATGTTCCTGCAGTTTCATATTTGTGGCGCGTTTCCCATACATAGCTTCGGTGGCCATCGCCAAAGTCCCAGCGTACTTTTAATTTTTCACCATCGATATCTGTTGCACGTATTGAAAAATCCGCGTAGACATTTGTGTAGGCAATTTTTTGTATGACGGTTTTTGTAAGGATAGGAAGATTATTAAAGACGTTTGGCTTTTGTGGCGTGAGAAATTTGCTCCAGCGCCATGATTGGTTTGTGAGATCAAAATTAAAAGAAAGGTTTTCTCGAGAGGATTGATATGAAGTGGTGCTGACGATTTTTTCGTTCGGTGCGATAAGGGATATTGTTTCATTGCTGTTATTGAGTGCAAAGATGAATTGTGTGCGGAAGATCACAATGTAAGTGTGTGCTTCAATAATAGTACTGTGTGTAAATGTATAGGATCCGGTAGAAGAGGCATCATGCAATGTCCAATTTTTGAGATCAGCAGAAATATCATTGGGGTTGTAAATCTCAATAAACTCGTTGGTTTCCTCGTCATTAAGCGGATTTGGCAATATCTCACTCAATAATAGTTGCGGATATGATTGTGTTCGCGGATCTGGCGTATTGGATGTATCCGGAGTCATTTCTGCCCAATACCAATCAGGAGCGTTATTCAGCGATAATCCCTCGTGCGCTTGTGTGTACGACACAGTAGAGATTGTTTTACCGTTTGGTGCGATGAGTGAGACTGTTTCGTCACCACTGTTATTGAGCGCAAATCCGAATGTGCTGCGATATACGATCTAAATATGCATGTGCATCGATTGTCGCATCACCAAAAAGATATGTTCCAGTTGCCGTTGCATCTTTGATCATCCAATTTTCTAGTGATGCAGATGTATCAAAAGGATTGTAGATCTCAATGAATTCATCAGTTTCTTCATTGTCGATCGGGTCAGGGAGAAGCTCGTTAAGCATGAGCGCGGGATAATCTTTTGTGAGGGGATTTTCCATATTTTCTGCATGTGGCGTCGGAGATTCTTCATACCACTGCGAATCGTCATAATTCCACGACAATCCCTCGTGAGATGTTGTATATGCATAGTGTGCGATGCGGATGTGGTCCGCGTTATCCACAAAGATTTCTTCGTCGCTGTTGTTGAGCACAAAAGAAAAATCTCGTTGATTGTACAGTGTGAGATAGTCGTGTGGCGCTAGTATGATATTGCCAAATGTGAAACGCTTCGATGGACTTGCGATGCCGGTTTTATCATAGATTTCCCAATCTTTTAAATCGACAGTGCTATCGCTGTCATTGTATAATTCGATAAATTCATTGCCTGTGTCCGATCCGGACGGGTTTGCTAAAATTTCATTGATGCGGATAGCGTCTGCAGTCAAAGATCTTGCAGTTTTTTCTGTAAGAATTTTTTGTGGTTCATTGGGTGTTGGCGGTGTTGGCGTTTCTGTGGGATCGAGGATTGTATCAAGCGGTGATGAAGGGGCGCCTTCTTCCAATGGGATTGAGGGCAGCTGTTCAGAAGGGGACACTTCTTCTCTCTCTTCCATTGTGAGAGGAAGATCATTTTTTGGTGTTGGTGTCTCTTGAATAGGAGGAACTGAAACGGGCGGATCGGTTGATGTGGGCGTGTCAGCACATGTATAGAATGGCGGTATGCCAATGAGCAAAACAAACAAAATGACACGAAAGACTATGCGCATAAAAAAAATTATAAACAGGAAACATCTTTTTGTTTTTGCATGGTTTTTTATCTTAGCAAAAATAATATAATTGTCAAAAAAAGCCGTATTTACGGCTTTTGATGTGCAGTGTCAATAAAAGATCTCACATGCCACTACCGGTAATTTGCTCCAAGCTCTTTTTGCGTTGTTGTGTAACAATTTGCGATTTGATTTCAT
This sequence comes from Parcubacteria group bacterium, assembly GCA_041660065.1. Lineage (NCBI taxonomy): Bacteria > Parcubacteria group bacterium. The sequence continues at coordinate 24,636 of JBAZXC010000005.1, forward strand.
AAGGGTTGCCGACAGAACGGAATATAAAACGGGATTGTTCAGCAGCAGTTTGCACAGTCAAATCGCCAAAATTAAAAATTGTGGGGAAAAAGCCTTTGACTTCTGTGGACACATCTTGGATCGAACGATATTTAAGCTCGCTCACTTGTCGAGAAAAGAGACCTTTTTGTTCGACGTTGACGATGCGTTCTGTGGTCATGATCCAAATGTCGAGATAATAATCAAACCAAATGACAAAACCGTAAATCCACATAAGAAGCGCAAAGAATGTTTGGAGAAAATAAAAAAGTGTTTTGGCGCCTTCATCGATGAATTCTGTAAAAATATAGGGATATAATATGATACTAAGAAACATTGTTCCCAAAAGCGCATAAATGGGCATGAATTGGATCACGATGTTGAACCAGTGTCTATGAATGATGCGAATGATCTGTTCATTCGGATTTTGCGATGTGAAATAATAATCCAATGGTTTCATATTTTTTAATATAAATTACTGCTAGAAAAGATCTCATCAAAAGGAATAGAAACAAAAAGAGAAAAATTGACGATCACAAGGGCAATCGTTGTCACAATAAAAAAGATGATGAGTGGCTTGGTAAAGGATGGGTTGATGGAGTATTCTTGTAGTCGCGTAACAATAAAAAAACTTGCGAGCATAATTGTGAGAACAAAGAGGATATAGATGATGGCAAAAAGGAGTAGCATAAGATTTTATGATGAGTTAGCGTTTTAATTGGGCATAGCCATGATCGGTCACGATGCGTCCGCGCGGAGAACGTTCAAGAAAGCCTCTTTGCATGAGATATGGCTCATAAACATCCTCAATGGTTTGAACTTCCTCTGAAAGTGCATTGGCGATTGTCTGGATGCCAACGGGACCGCCGTTGAATTTGTCGATAATAAGTGTCAAAAACTCCCGATCAGTCGGCTCAAGACCATTGTCATCGATATCAAGCATCTCGAGCGCTTGTTGGGCGACATGGGCATTGATCACATCATGTTCATGCACTTCTGCCCAGTCGCGGGCACGCTTTAAGAGGCGATTGGCGATGCGCGGTGTCTGGCGTGCGGCACGCGCAAGACAGAGAGCGCCGGCATCATCGATCGCACATGTGAGAATCGATGCACTGCGTGCAATGATCCTCTCAATATCCTCTTGTTTATAGAATTCCAAGCGATGGATCACGCCAAAACGATCGCGAAGCGGTCCTGTGAGATTGCCCATGCGCGTTGTTGCACCAATGAGGGTGAATTTTGGCAGATCGATCTGCAATGCCTGTGCACTGGGTCCTTTGCCTACGATGAGATCGAGTTTGTGATCTTCCATTGCCGGATAGAGCACCTCCTCAACTACTTTGTTGAGGCGGTGGATCTCATCGATAAAAAGTACATCGCCATCTTGCATGTTGGTGAGAATCGATCCGAGATCGCCGACGCGTTCGATTGCCGGTCCGGATGTCGTTTTGATATTGACATTCATCTCGCGCGCAATGATGTTGGCAAGTGTCGTTTTGCCCAGCCCCGGCGGTCCGTAGAGGAGGATGTGTTCTAGCGGTTCTTTGCGCTTTTTTGCGGCGTCGAGGAAGATGCGGAGTTGTTTTTTGATCTTTTCTTGTCCGACGTATTCACTAAGTTTTTGTGGACGAAGTGTATAATCAATGGTGAATTCACTCGGAATTGCCGGTTCTTGTGGTTGCGTGTCGCTCTCTGCGCTGTGATCATGCGTAATAAGTGTCATAGCCGTTTTTGCTTTTTAAGAAAGGAAAAGTAAGGGTTCTACGTAGTATATTGTAGCACCTCTTGACAGGATTTCAAAGGTATGCTAAGATAGTAAGTCCTGTTAGGATGTGTTTAAAAATTGATGTTTTTGTATCTGTAGGCACAACTATGGGCTTTTCTATCTTTGAAGCTCATATCGGAAGATGTTCGTCCAGATCGGGTTCTTGTGGTTTCGGCTGCGGCTCTCCTCGATGCTTCTTCTCCCCGCATGCGTCATCGACCATGCGGGTATGCTGCCTACGGTTTCAACTAAGGAGGTAGCAACTGTCTACAGATACAAAAACAGCAACAAACAGCAAATAAACCCCGCCACTTTGGCGGGGTTTTTTACATGACATTTATACAGCATGATATAATTAAGAATATTTTTAAAAACAATATGTATGAATAATTCAGGTGAAAATGGAGAAAAGATCCCGCATAATTTTGTGGAACAAAACATTCAAGAGGGTCAAATGGATATCCCGTATGTTACACCAGAAGATCGACGTAATGCAAAGAAACAGTTGGAAAAACCGCTAGCGGTGGAAGAGGGTGAGGATGGTGAAACAAAACTGTCTGCGGAAAATGCAAAGATCACGATACAAAAAACGAACTTGGATCAGAGAGAGGCGGATGAACTTGCCGAGTTTAAACGCAAAAATGAACATGGTCTTGGCAACAGTAAGAATGATGTAAGCGTGCGGGAATTGCCAAATGCTGAAGAATGGCAACGGTTGGATCGTTTTGTTGTGAATAATGGACAAGAGGAAAAAGATTTCACCAAGATCATGCCGGAAATGCGTCATTACAAAATATTTTTTTGTCCTTCGCTTGCACAAGACAAGCACTCCGTGGCAACGGACGAGGCAAATAAAAATATTTATGTTATGGGTAACATGACGTCACTTCTCGACATTGTGGAATTGTTGCACAAAATTGGACATGTGTGGGAAAGTAGCGGTATGGATAGTAATGTGGAAAATATGGATTCTCAGGATGCTATGCTCAAAAAAGAATATAACGCAACACACTTTACTATGAAAATGTTGAAGCCGTTTTTGGTCGGTCAAAATGGTAAAAATATCGAAAATGTCGTGTATGGCAATTACCATGAATATGTAGAAGAAATGAATGGATCTGTGCAAGATCCTCATCACAAAAATGTGCGCGACGGGCAAATCGATCGTCCGGAGCTGGAGAAGTAAACAATAAAAAACTGATTACATAAGGTAATCAGTTTTTGTTTTGTTTACAGCGTTGTAACGCGTTTGGCTTCCTCAAGGGTTGTGGCGCCTTCAAGGACTTTGAGGAGAGCGTCTTGCTCCATGGTGAGCATGCCTTTTTCGATCGCTTTTTTCTTGAGATCTGCCATCATTGCGCCGTGAGCGATCAGTTCGCGCAAATCGTCGTCCATGATAAATACTTCCGATACGACGGTACGGCCTTTATACCCGATGCCATTACACTTTGGACATCCGCCCGGGATGAAGATTTTTTCTGTCTGGGGGCGTGGAATTGCGACAACCGGTGAAATGCCTTCAAGTGTTTTTGTGATCATGATTTTTTCTTCTTCCGTTACCGGACGATCTTTTTTACATTCACAGAGCGTACGTACGAGACGCTGGGCGATAAAGGCATTGACGGCGGTAGTGAGGTCGTCAGTGCCAATGCCGAGGCGGATGAGGCGCTGTACAGCACCAACGGCATCGTTGGTGTGAAGCGAAGAGATGAGGAGATGACCTGTAAGTGCGGCATTGACTGCTGTTTCCGCCGTTTCTTCATCGCGGATTTCACCAACCAACATCACATCGGGATCTTGACGGAGGAGGGCGCGAAGTGCAGAAGCAAATGTATAGCCGGCCTTTTTATCGATCTGTGTTTGCAAAATACCATCGAGCTGATATTCGATCGGATCTTCGATGGTGATGATCTTGATGTCAGGGTTGCTGATCTCACGCAAGACGCTGTACAGTGTTGTGGTTTTACCGGAGCCTGTCGGACCTGTGTTGAGGATGATGCCGTATGGTTTATGTGCTTGTGACATGATGCGGTCGAGATTGTAATCACGGATGCCAATTGTATGCAAGTCGATGTTGACAGTTTCTCTGTTGAGGAGGCGCAACACAACTGTCTCGCCATAACCGCCGACGATGATCGAAACACGCACATCCACATGATTTTCCGTTGCATCTTCCTTTTCATAAAGAATGCGGAAACGACTGTCGGAAACACCTTGGCGAATTGTCGTAGGGATGTTGCTGATGACCTTGATCTTGCTGAGAAGAAGGGGGTAACTGATGATCGGCATATGGGCGATGGATTGCAATACGCCATCGACACGCATACGGATATCGACAAAATCTTCCTGCGGCTCAATGTGGATATCACTTGATTTGAGCGTTGATCCATAGGCGAGGATCACGGGGAGAACATCATTGTCATCAGCTTTGTTGACACAGGCGTCGATGGCAGTAAAATTTTGCGCATTGGCGCCGGCAAGATTTTGGATCTCATTTTTGACAAAAATGCCATGTGCAAGAGATTGCGACATGAGGTCTTCATAAAGTTTTTCGATGAGTTCTCCTTCAGTCGTGACTCGCATAATCTCCTCGATCGTTGTTTGTCCTTTTAATGCTTTCAAAACACCATCTTGTGTCATCGTGACCAAACCGTCTTCAATTGCTGATTTCATGATCTCAGTCTCACTTGCGAGATCAAGGATCATTTGTTCAATTGTGCTGGTCATGGTAAGAACCTCAAAAATGCCGATGCGACCCTTATAGCCTGTGTTATGGCATTGATCACATCCGACAGCGCGATATATGGAAGTGATTTGTTTTGGGATTTCCAACTTTGCTTTTGGCGAAATGAGAGCTACCATTTTCATGAACATCTCGATGGTCTCTTGCGCCGGCACGTATTGTTCTTTGCAGTTTTCGCACAGGGTACGCACAAGACGTTGTGCCATAAAGACATTTGTTGCAGATGGGATGAGCGTTGGTTTGACACCGAGCTCCATGAGACGAGGGATCGTTGCAATGGCGTTATTGGTGTGTAGTGTGGAAAGCACGAGATGACCGGTGAGAGCGGCGTTCACAGCAACGTCAGCTGTTTCATCATCGCGGATCTCACCGACGAGAATGACATCAGGGTCTTGCCTCACAATTGCGCGCAATCCTCTGGCAAAAGTATAGCCATGCTCTTTCGAAATTTGCGTCTGGGAGATGCCTTCGATCTGATACTCGATCGGATCCTCGATCGTGATGATCTTTGTCTCTGCCGTTTTGATGTGGTTGATAAGCGTATAAAGTGTTGTCGTCTTGCCGGATCCTGTTGGACCTGTTGTGAGAATCATGCCGGCATTTTTGGCGATATTTTTTTGGATATCCTCAAAGGCTTTTCCTGCGAGGCCGAGAGTATTGATGTCTACGGTAATGCTATCACTGCGCAAAAGACGAAGTACGATACCCTCAAATTCCTTACCCGGAATTGTGGATACACGGACATCAATTTGCGTCGTGCCATCAAGCTCAGAAGTAAAGTGACCATCTTGCGCCTCATCGCGGATATTGATCCGCATTTTGCTCATGAGTTTGATACGGTTGGTCAATAGTTTGTGCGTGTGATGTGGGATGGTGGTAATGTCTTGCAGTACACCATCGATGCGATAACGCATGTGCACAGATTCCTTTTGTGGTTCAAGATGAATGTCGCTTGCAAGAAGCTTGACTGCGCCGGAAAAAATAATATTGAGCACCTCGGTTGTGGGTAATTCGTCAATATTTTCTTTGAGTCGCAATAATTGTCCGAGACCTTGTTCAAATTCCTCGAGATCTTTTCCTGTAAGCGTTAGACGCATTGTGTCGATTGCGTCAATAAAATACGCATTTTTGTATTGACGCAGTAATTTTTCAAAAGAATCATGAGAGATCACAAACAGCTCCACGTCCCATCCTTTTGTGTCACGCAAATCTGCAATGAGTTGGTGAAGCTCGGGGTTTTCCGGATTAGGGCTGCCGAGTTTGAGAAATTTTCCTGATGAGTGGAACGCTGCAACCTGATATTGTTTGGCGACATCTTCTTTGATCGTGGAAACATCATCACTAGAGATTGGGGTGATGTTGAGATCGATATAAGGGAGGCCGAGTCTTTTTGCGGTGTAGGAAGCAAATTCTTCCTGACTTTTTGATTGGAGATGTTGCAGGGTGCGTTCGGTTTCTCTTGCGTGAAGTTTCTCGGCTTGCTCGTCAGGGTGTGTGATGATGACCATATTTTTTGATTTTTTTATTTACGAACAAAAAGGGATATAGCAATGATGAAAATCTGCAAAAATTACAAGAGACCATCATTATGTCACAGAATAAGATGTCCTTATTTTAGCAGTTTTTTTTGAGAAGTGAAAGCGATGAGGATGTTTAATTAAGAAGGGAGATATATGGCATAAGGAGATCACACATATCTGTATGGATTTCTTCTGTTGAATGTGCTGCAAGGGGTAGCTCGTAGTTATACTCTTCGAGAACCGTGATACCATCGAGCGTTTCTTCCAATGCAAGGTTTGCATTTTTTGTGTCGATCAACGCACAAAATGTGTGATCGTCATTTTCATACACGAGAAGAAATATTTTGCCTGATGGGTAATTTTGTTTCATTTTTTTCAAGATCGCGTGCAATTGGTGTTTTTCTGCTTTTGTCTGTATACGATCTTGATGTGTGATCGTTGAGATGACGATTTGTTTATGACAGGGCAGTGTGGTGAGATTTTTCATCGTGCGTCCCCACAATTGTAAGAGAGAGAAAGTCTGATTGCGATAGAGGTTGTGAATGATAATCTGCTGATCTGCGCCAAGCTCGATCAGGTGACTTGCTAGCGTCAATGCATGCGGTGTGGTGTTGTGATTTTGAAAACTGTTTGTTTCACTGATGATGCCGGCAAGGAGGCATTGCGCACAGGTTTTGGGAATTTTTGTGCTGGGTAATTTCTCGAGGACATCACCGACAACTTCTGATACAGAGGATGCGACAGCATTGACGATATTCACTTGGCCATATTGTTCATTGGCACTTTTGTTGTCGATATTGATGATTGGAATTTCATAAAAAATATCCGGCATATCATCATAGATCTTTCCCATGGATTCTTTTTCAATAGCACCAATGGCGATGATGATGTCATAGGGAAACTTGCCAGGGAGAAATGAAAAATCGCGAGAATCAACCATGCCATGCTCTGGTGTGATGCGAATATTGAGCGTGTCCTCACCCGGTTCTGTTTGTACATTGAGGATTTTGTTGTATTTTGTATTAAAAGAAAGGATGAGATCACGAGAGCCGGAGATAGAATGAACGATCGAAGAGTTTTTTGCACGGGGAAGAAAGTTGAGTGACGCAGTTTCTTCAAATGGATCGGAATAGGCAATTGTTGTGGTGATACTTTTTACCTCACAAAAATGCGTCAAAGCCAGGGCGCAACAAAACAAGTCATGCTTTGGGCTTTCCGGCAAAAGAATGAGGACGTGAGAACTGTTATTTAACAGTTTATCAAATTGTTTGACAACATCTTTGGACATGGCTGTTTGTCGTTTATTTAGGTGATATTACAGAGTATCAACGGATGATTGCTTTGTCAAACAATTGATTCTCCGGTCAAAATGTCGTATTCTATGAAGTATGAAAACGATTATTTCAACGTCAATTGCGCAAACGCATGCATTTGCGCGAGATATTATTGAAAATTTGCCTGATAAAACCACCATAATTTGTTTGCAGGGTGAGCTTGGTAGTGGCAAAACGACTTTAGCACAGGGGATTTTGGAGTATTGTGGTGCAGAGGGTCCGTATACCAGTCCGACATTTACGATCATAAAACAGTATGATATCGATGCATACGGCAAGAAGCGCGTATATCATATTGATACATATCGCATCGGCAGTCATGATATGATAGAATTGGGATGGCAAGAGATGATCAGCGATCGTCAAAATCTCATAATTGTCGAATGGCCAGAGCGCATTGCCGATATTTTGCCGGCTGACGCGATAAAAATCTCGTGTGAATGGATCGATGAAAAAACGCGTAGGTATATTATGTAATCAGTAAATGAAAAAATGATAAATCACTAAGTAACATATATGAAAAGAACCATAGCGGCAGTTGTTTTGCTCGGTGGGTGTATGATCCTCACCGGATGTAAACAACAGGAAGCAACAACAGATCAATCACAACAAGAAACGCAGAAGGCTAAGGGATATATTGATACAATGGCAGCTGTCAATAAGTCGTCGCGCGAAAAGATTGCAAGTGCGACCGAAGCAGAAAACAAGAGGTTAAATGAAACATTATCAGCAGACAATAATTCACAAACAACTATGCAAAACGTTCCATCGCAGATCAATATGGATCTCGCGCAAACATGTAAAAGCGCAACGATCAAAACAAGCAAAGGGGATATTACCGTGTCATTTCATAATGCAGATGCGCCGGTTACCGTGGCAAATTTTTGTACACTTGCGCAAAAAGGGTTTTATGACGGTGTAATTTTTCATCGTGTGATCAAAGATTTCATGATCCAAGGAGGTGACCCGACAGGCACGGGTACAGGCGGTCCTGGGTACAAATTTGCTGATGAACTTCCACAAGCCGGTGCATACAAGATCGGCTCACTCGCAATGGCAAACGCCGGACCAAATACCAACGGTAGTCAATTCTTTATCGTGACAGGGGACGCTGGTGTGGGCTTGCCACCACTTTATACGCTGTTTGGGGAAGTGACGAGTGGACTGGATGTTGCTCTAGCGATTCAAGGGGTACCAACCGGCGCACAAGACAAACCAGTCGATGATGTGGTGATCACAAGTGTTGATGTGAGTGTGCAATAAGTGAAATTGTAAGAATATAAAAACGACGTGTAGTGATTTTGCAGGAGCAGGTTTATAACCTGCTCCTTTCATTTTAGCGGTGAGTATTTATAAAAAGAATCTTGGTAAGTACTAAGAAAACTTATTAGAAAATAAAAACGACGCACAGTGATGCACGTCGCTCTTTTTTTTGAAAGTCAATATTAATATTCTTGGCCGATCGACCACATGGTTTCAAAAATACTTTTCAGACTGGCATGGATCTTTCGACTCTCAATGATCAGTGCGAATTTTTCTTCAAAGGATAAAATGCTTACTTTGTCACTGCCATAGATCATGATCTCTATCTCAATATTGAAAATGTCAGTAGACAGGCATCGTGATTTTTGTAAGAATTCTGAATTTGTTTTATCAAATGGACTTAATTTTTCACTTTGTGGCAATAGTTTTCTTACAGAAATCCTTTTTTTAATCCTCTCGGGAATAAAATATTCAGAGAAAAAATCTTCGTCAAAATTAGACGTATACGCATCATAATACATGACGCAAATTTCTTTTTTGGGATAGTTGAGTGCATCTTTCAAGACCTCCTTTATCCCAGCGGTTTCTTCAAAATAGCGAATGGTCGGCTTTTTGTCGATGAAATTGGCAAAGGAGAGAAGTTGGGGCATGAGATCGGAAATATGTTTTTTTCTTTCGTCCATCACGCGTTCCAGATTGCGAGGGTCTTCAGAAAAATAATGGATTTTGCCACCTTTTTTGATGGCACTCATAAGGCCTTTTTTCATCAGGTTTTCCAATGAGAGATAGACCGTGGTTCTCTTGATGTCTGATTTGGTAGCGATCCTGCTCACCGAGGCCTCGCCCAACTCCAAAGCGGCCAAATAGATTTTGGCCTCTGTTTCAGTGAGTCCGGCGTCTGATAGTTGTTTGTAAAGCATAGATGTAAATAGTGTCATCGGAAATGACAACACATTTATTATATCATATATACAAAAAAAGTCAATAAATAAGGTATTTTTATGATATTCTAAATTATAATTTTGTCACACCAGGCATTTATAATGACAAAAGTCAATTTTTATGTTATACTACACAGTCAAGTTAAGAAAGAGTTTTGAGACTTGAGGATCTTTAAAAACTGAATGAAAATAATTCCCAAGGAGGAATAAAATGGAAAGAATAGATCTGATTTATATGGAAGAAGAAGTACACGTTGTGTTCTCCCGCAACGGAAAGTATGAAATCACCTGCATGGGTGATTGTTGCGGGAGGAGAGAGCTCTTCTTTGAAGCAGTTAATAGACTGTTGAAAGGAGAGGAAAGGAAGTTGCTCATAATATGGGCAGCATATGTTCATGAGGATCTTGTGAAAAAACTCTTCTTGAAATTCAATGTTATAAAATCAGGTCAGTTCCACACCTGTAGAATTGGTGAAAAAGGTACATGCTATGCATGCAACATAGAGTTGGAAAAACGTATTGAAGCATCCTCGACAGAGGATATCAGAAATACACTTTTCAAAATAAAGTCCCTAGGACTTTATTAAATCTCTGTAATGTTTACGTTCACACCCCGCTGATGCAAATGCATCGGCGGGGTTTAATTATAAAAATATGGAATTAAAAATGGAAAATTCAAAAAATAGAATAAATTGGTCGGAGATACTGAAGAAATATGGAGTACCAACAGTTTTGAAAGATAAATTGCTGAGACCGTATTTTGAAAAAGTTGATGTGAAAGAGTCTATTTTAGATGTTGGTTGCGGTACGGGATATTTCTCGGGAATTCTATGTGCGAGGGGCTATAAAGTATCAGGAGTTGATCTGAATAGCCAATTGGAAAGCACTGATCGATTCGATTTTGATCAAGCGGATTTTGTCTCATTTGAAACGAACAAAAAGTTTCAAACCATCTTGTTGATCAACATCTTAACCACCGTTCCTTTTTCAGATAGGATAAAAATCCTCGAAAAGATAAAAGAAATAAAAACTGAAGAAGGAATTGCTTATGTGGTCAACACCAATGCTGATTTGGTGGGAACTGATTTTAACTCAGAATCTCTTTCTAGCTATAGGCTGGCGGATGATAAAGTGAGACTTAAGGCCAAATTGGTCAATGGGAGGTCTATTGAGTTTGATGATTATGTAATCGGGAGAGAAGAAATGAAAGAAATGTGTGCAATGGTTGGTCTATATATTGTGGAGATAAAAGATTTCCAATCTGAAGAGATAGACAAACCGATTTATGAGATGTATGTATTGAAATAATACGTTCACACCCCGTTGATGCAATGCATCAGCGGGGCTTTTATTTTTAAAAGATGCAAAAAATTGCGAAGACTTTTTTGCACAATTGGTATAAGCACGCTATCATAAAAGTGTGCTTTTATAATATCTTCTATGACAAAAAATAAACATTCCTCCTCCGCTAAAGCTACGGCGGGACGTAGTAAAACACTTTTACTTCTTGATGGAAATGCGATTCTGCATAGGGCGTATCATGCGATCCCGCCGCTTTCGACCGATGATGGCGTGCAGACCAATGCGGTGTATGGATTTGTATCCACACTTTTTACTGTATTGGAAAAATTCCAGCCGGAATATATCGTGGCGTCGTTTGATGTGCCGGGGAAGAATTTTCGTCATGAGATGTTTCCTGAATACAAAACAAAGCGCAAAGAAACGCCGGAAGACCTTACGCCACAATTTGATCTCGTTAAGGATGTGGTGCGATCGTTGGGGATCACGATTGTGGAGAAAGAAGGCTTTGAGGCAGATGATGTGATCGGGACGATCTCTACACATATTACTGATGATGTGGATGTGGTGATCGTGACAGGGGATAAAGATACATTGCAACTGGTCAACGATCATGTACGCGTATTTACAATGTCGCGCGGTATCCATGACATGGTGCTCTATGACAGGGAATTGGTCAAAGATAAAATGGGTGTAGAGGTGGAGCAAATCGTGGACTATAAGGGCTTGCGCGGGGATCCAAGTGATAACATCCCCGGCGTGAAGGGCATCGGAGAAAAGACGGCTGTCGAACTTTTGACAACATATCATGATCTGGACCACATTTACAGTCATATCGATGAGATCAAGGACAGCGTGCGCAAAAAATTGGAAGCAAATAAAGAAAAAGCCTATCTCTCACGAACACTTGGCATCATTCGTACGGATGTGCCTGTTGCCCTCATCAATCTCGGTGCGGCACAAACAGCGGATATCACATTTGATCGCGCACGCACGATGTTTCACAAACTGGGGTTCAATAGTTTGATCAGGCGATTTCCCACTTCTGCAGGGGCGCAGGAAAAAACACAATCGCAAAAAAACGCAATGCACATTACAGTTGTCGCGGAACGTGATGTGGCGATGGTATGCAAAAAATGCGCATCATCTGTGGTAAGTGTTGCGATTGACGCTTCGCAGACGCAAATGTATGGTATGGCGCTGTTTGTGGGTGATCAAGTACAGTATATGCCATATACACAAAAAACAGCGGAAATCCTTGGGCATTTTATGAAGGACAGTACGATCAAAAAAGTGATTTATGATGTAAAATCATTTTTGCATGATGTGGAGCGGTGGCATATGACAGTTGACGGCGTAGTGGATGATGTGTTGCTTCAAGCATATGTGGTCCAACAAAACAAAAAATTCGATCTCGATGCGCTTGCCTTTGATGTGCTAGGTGTTTTGTCAGAGGGAAAAAAGACAAGCAATCAAATGGCGCTTATGTTACGCGATCATGATGAACAGGTCAATGTCGTATGCACACGCGCATATCATACGGCAATGTTGCATGCACATTTTTGTGCAAAGATCGATGAGATCATCAAAACGCAAAAAGAAAAAGCGAATATCAAAACCGTTTTGGATACGATTGAGATGCCACTCATCGATGTGCTTTTTCACATGGAAAAGAGAGGCATTGGCATTGACAAAGGTCGTCTCAAAGAAATTGCCACAGTGATCAATGCGGAGATTGATACACTTACGCAGACGATTTACGGTCATGCGGGAGAAGTTTTCAATATCAACTCTACACAACAATTGCGCGTGATCCTCTTTGATAAATTACAGATCTCGACGCAAAATATCAAAAAAACCAAAACAGGATTTTCTACGGCATCTGATGAGTTGGGAAAAATTCGTGACGTGCATCCGATCGTTGCGGAGATCGAGCGATATCGTGAGCTTTTCAAGCTCAAGACAACGTATGTGGATGTACTGCCAACTTTGACCGATGCGGAAGATCGTATCCACACAACATTCAATCAAGCGGTGGCAACGACGGGACGATTGTCATCATCAGACCCAAATCTGCAAAACATCCCGATCCGCACAGAGGATGGACGGCGTTTGCGCGAAGGCTTCAAAGCAAAAAAAGGATATACATTTGTCAGCGTGGATTATTCGCAGATCGATCTGCGGTGTGTGGCGCATGTTAGTGGTGATCCGGCATTGATCAAAGCGTTCAATGACGGTATGGACATTCACACATATACGGCGGCACAGGTGTTGGGTATTGCACCGGAGGAGATTACCAAGGAACAGCGTAGAAGTGCCAAGGAATTGAATTTTGGGCTCATCTATGGCATGGGACAGTTTGGGTTTGCACGAGCGGCTGGCATTGATACCAAAGAGGCCAAGAAATTCATTACGGCATATTTTGAAAAGTTTGCCGGTGTGAAGGTATATATCGAAAATACCAAAAAACAAGCGATGAAGAGCGGGTATGTGGAAACGCTTTTCGGTCGCAGACGCTATGTCAAAGAGATCCAATCAAAGAATTTTCAATTACACGCGGCAGGGGAGCGTGCGGCGATCAACATGCCGATCCAAGGACTTGCGGCAGACATTATGAAACTGGCGATGATCGCGGCAGATCGTCATATCGCAAAGAAGTATGGCACAGATGATGCATATGCCGTATTGCAAATTCACGATGAGATCATTTTTGAAGTGTGTGAAGAATTGGCAGGAGAGTTTGCAGAGCAGATGACACATGTAATGGAGAATGTCTGCACGTTGAAAGTTCCACTAGCTGTCGATGTGTCACAAGGCGAGCGGTGGAGTGAGCTGTAGGATTATTACATTTCTTTATGCTTTGTATCAAAAATAAAAAAGGCGGAAAATTGTGTTAAGCTTTTCTGCCTTTTTGATCAATTCATCAATTTTTTTAAAACATCTCATAAAAAAAGTAGCTTTATGTTTTTAGCACAAAGCTACTTAGCGTTGATTTTTTGGAGAAATTTATCTCGGAATAGGGTATGGCGGAGTTAAAGTTCCTTCTGGAATATGGATAATATATTTACCTGTAAAATTTGGTTGTAAATTTTCGTAAAGCATTTTTGGTAAGAAATAATGCATTAGGGGTTGTTGAACCGTGTTTTTTTCTACTTCAAATGCAATATATGCATCTTCTCTATTTTTATCCTGGAGTATCTTCACTTTACGGCATGAAAGCATTGTAAAGGCAACTTTACGGCGATCGTTTTTGTCTAGATCTTGTTGATGAAATGCGTAATAACAGTTGTTATCAATTCGCACTTCAGAAACATAACTATTTTCTGAGATTGGAGCTATAGACATTTTGTAATCCTCAACTAATTGCGTCGTGGAAAAAATCCGGATTAAAAAGCCTATGATAATAAATCCAATTACAGTGCCAAGTCCTGCCCCAATAACAGATGATATAATTGTATTAGTGCGAGTAATTTTTTGGCCTTTTTTCTCCGCATGAATTTCATTTGCTTTTACAACAAATCTCCCAAAAAATAATGCCAAACAAATCAATGCTATTAATGATGTAATCATGAATAGTTTCTCCTTTTAAGGTACAATATGATGGCAAAATGCCACGAAATATATTTATCCAAATTTCAATTAAAATTAGCTCATTTTGCAAAAAAAGTCAATGATCAATCTCATCTCCTCTTTATATGGGAAAAACATGGAAAAACAAAATATTGACAATCTTACTATTTTGGAGTACATTGCAAAGCTGTAATGTCGAGGTGGCTTATTGCAGAATCATACATATAAAGGGAGGTAATCATGCAGAGTAAATTTACAAGTGCAATTCCAAAAGTTGGACAAATTGTAGAAATTACAGTTAAAGATTTTGTTATGGAGGCTCGCGTTAAATATCGATACGCAAATCCAGTAAGCCAAGAAATAGTTCTCGATGTAACTGATGCTCCCAAGTCGACCATACCGGTCGTACTCGTCTATCAAGACGGCAATTGGAAGGTCACATCGCCGGAGAGATGCCCGTTTTATAACAGAGAAGTCTTCGTTAATGTTTTGGAGTGACGATCGACAAAGGAAAGCCATTTTTTTGAGAGTCAATGATTCCTCACGGATGATTTAACCTTGCAGGAGCATGTTTGCAACATGCTCCTTTTATTTCGTTCAAGCACACGGAATTTATTACATGGTTTTACTCTTGTTTAAAACGATTGTGTGCATTATAATACACAATTGGCACGTAGTATAAAATGTGTGATATACTAACAAATGAACATTAACTAAATATCATAATATATGAAAAAAGGATATATATATGCAGTCAGCGCCGGATGTCTTGCGGTGATCGCATTGTCTGGATGCGGATGTAAACGAAATGCAGAGGAGATTTCTACTGAGGAAAAAACGCCCGGAAACGTTGTTGTGCCATATGAAAAACCGGCAAATGCCAGTCCGATCACCGGGCTTGCATGTGATAATTATGACAAACGTCCTTTTGGCGTGATGTATAGTGGTGATGTGGAGACACGACCGTATTTTTCCAATATTACCAAGGCGGATATGGTGGTGGAGATGCCACACCGCGCGATCCATGATGGGACGCGTGTGATGGGTGTTTTCGGGTGTAATGCGCCGACACAAATTGGTCCGATGCGATCAGCACGAGTGGATTTTATGAATGTGGCAGGCTCGATCGATGCAGTGTTCGTGTTGTGGGGCGGGGATAGCGTGACCAAAAATCTCTTGGATAACAAAGTGATGAACAGTCTGACATGCGCTGATGGTGGTGTAAATGCGGGTGATGCGGCATGCTATCGCTTGGACAAGGGCGTTGTGCCATTGGATATGGAAGACCGCGCGTTTACATCGATGCCGGAACTCATCAAATCAGCGAGCGGATATGGCTATTCCAACCAAAATACATTTGCCGGATTTGAACATCAAGGAGAAATTTCCAGAGACCAGCGTCCGGAATATGGCCAAATCTCAGTGGGCTATGACAATCCATTTCGTGTGAACTACGAATACAATCCTGAGACAAACTCTTATGATCGTCTTTTCAACAAAAAGGAGGAATATGATTTTGTGACCAAGGAACGGGTATCGCCAAAGAATGTGATCGTGATCCAGACAAAAAAAGATGCTTTTTATATCGACACAGACTATGTGTCGCAGGGACTTCGTGATCCATGGGCTGGTATAGATGAAACGCACAAAAAGAACGACAATGGACAATATCCGAACTTTCAGCTCGGTGATCCGTGGTTTGATACGAGATTTGAGGGAGAAGCATATTTCTATATGAACGGACAAGAGATCGTTGGCACATGGAAGAAAGAACGAGGAGACAAAAAACCATTCAAATTTTATGATGCAAATGGACAGGATGTTCACTTTGTGCCAGGACAAATTTGGTTGCAGGTTGTGTCTAATGGCAAGACGGTAAAATGGAATCCCGGTACGGCAGAGGATCGTGCAGAAAATAAGACAAAGCGCGAACAGGCGGCTCTTGCGCCGGCGACGACCGCAACGGATGCTACGGCTACCACAGAAACAACAGCAGAGTAATTGACCCAAAAAGGATCAAATAAAGAGCGTCCAACGTATGCTATAATGTGCAAATGGGCGCTTTTTTAATGGAAAATTATGCTTATCTACATATGTGGTGAAGAAACATATACAACACATCATAAAGTTGAAGAATTGAAGTCTGCATACATACAAAAAAATGTTGGAGGAGGGAATTGCGTGGTTTTTGACTGTGATGAAAAGTGTGATGTGTATGAGATCTGTCGCACGATCGGAGCACAGGACCTTTTTGCGTCAGAAAAAATGATCATTATCAAAAATTTTATCCAGTCCACAAAAGCCGAAGAGCAAAAGATCATGCAAAAAGCAATTTCCGGCACAGATATAATCGTTTTTTGGGAAACGGGTCTGCCACGCAAGAATGCATTTTTAGTGGGTTGGCTCAACAAAAATGCTGATGAAGTTCTCGAAGGGAAAAAACTCGTTGGTCATGATTTGACCATGTGGATCACACAATATGCCAAAAAATGTAATGCGAAAATTGACAGAGAGACGGTCGATGAGCTCGTTCTCTATGTAGGCAATGATCTATGGCGATTGGCACAAGAGATTGATAAATTGTCAGCATATGTGTCCGGACGTGTCATTGCAGTTGAAGATGTACACGTTTTGGTGCATGGGCAGATTGATGCGGATATGTTTGCAACGATTGAGGCAATCGTTGCACGAGACAAGGGACATGCACTGACATTGCTCAAAAAACAGCTTGCCAAAGGTGATGATCCCTTCCATATTTTTAGCATGTATACATATCAGATCCGCACGTTGCTTCTCGTTGGTGGTGCATCACAATGGGGCGTGGTTCAGGATAGAAATGTTGTTGCAAAGCTTGCGGGGGTGCACCCGTTTGTCGCACAAAAAGCACTTCTCCTTGTCAAAAAAGTCTCACAAAAAGTACTAACAAACGCACATAAGCACCTAACGGTTCTGGACAGAGAGATCAAAACCGGTAAACGGGATGTGCAGAGTGCATTGGATCTTTTTGTCATGGGGATATAGAAAATGTAAAACAATTATTCACCTTTTTCTACATATTATAAAATTATCTGACAAATGTACGTCTTTGCGAGGAGGAACGACGAAGCAATCTTAAATATTGAAAAAAATACAGTATATCCAAACAAGTTTGCTTCGTCGTTCCTCCTCGCAAAGACAAGAGTTTTAGAGATATTTTCTTGGGAAAAGGTGAATAGGGACAATGTAAAAAATTGCCAAAATATTCTTTGTGTGGCACTATAATGGAATAAAAGGCATATCACATGTGGTATTGCCGTTTGTTCTTTTATCAATACATGGAGATAAAAAGGAGAGGAGAAAATGTCGTGGATCATATTTCAACCAATTTACAAGGAGGCGATATGGGGCGGTCTCAATTTAGCAACGCTCTTTAGAAGAAAGTTGCCACAGAAATCTTCGCACATTGCAGAAAGCTGGGAAATTGTTGATCGACCCAATAATCAATCTTGCGTAAGGTATAAACAACAAAAGACAACATTGAGAGAGGTTATATTATCCGATGGTGCTTACGTGATGGGTCCGAGATGGGACGCACAAGATCGATTTCCGATACTTGTGAAATTATTGGATTGCAATGATCGCTTGAGTCTGCAAGTACATCCGCCACATGAAATAGCAAAAAAATTTGGTGGTGATGCTAAGGATGAATTTTGGTATGTGATAGAAACCACAAAGGAGGAAGCCCAAATTTTTGCCGGTTTGAAAAAAGGTGTGACGCGAGAAATTTTCATACAAGCATTGGATCAAAGGAACCTGGAGTCGTGTTTGCACGCGGAGAAATGTGAGAAAGGGAAGTCGATCTTTATCCCAAGTGGACGGTTGCATGCGATCGATACAGGGAATGTCATATTGGAAATTCAAAAGAATTCCACGACAACATTTCGTGTGTATGATTGGGATCGTCCCGGTCTCGATGGCAAACCGCGCCAATTGCATATTAAGGAGTCACTGTCTAGTACCAATTTCAGTGATTATGAACCGCATATGCATAAAAATCTCTCAAATGCGATTCTGGCGACGAATTCTTCATTTACTGTGACTGCAACAACGATCGAGCACGCTGGTAAGCCGCTAGCACTGAGAGCAAACCACTGTCCACGACTATTACATGTTGTGGAAGGCACAGTATTTGACCAGAACACTGGTGCAATTTTGCACATTGGGTCAACGGCTCTTCTGCCATATGCAGAAAGTTTCTCAATTTCCACAAGTGATGTTGCAAAAGTTCTTGTGACACGTATCCATGTGTGATGCGTCAAAAATGTGACAAAAAAATGAAACCCACATACTTGGAGCTACAGTATGTGGGTTTTTCTTCATACAAAAAACATCCCCATAGTGAGGATGCTTTTTGAAAGGTTATTTTTTCTTCATCGCAACAACTTTTTTGTTGAGGCGTGATTTTTTGCGTGCGGCGGTATTTTTTTTGATGACATTCTTTTGCACGGCTTTGTCGAGTGCTTTTTGTGAAAGTTTCAAATATGTGTCAACCTCCTTTGTGTTATTGGTTGCAATTGCTTTTTCGAGTTTTTTGATTGCTGTACGATATGCACCGCGGGTTTTGCGATTTGCCTCGGTTTTTTTTGCAGTGACTTTTACATACTTCTTTGCAGCATCGATGATTGGCATAGTGTTATTGAGATAATTGAATTTAAATTCGTCCTGTCGCTCACGAGCGACTGGATACATCCTGCCACTTGCGAGTGACGGGATAAGCATTAGATACCGATCACATCCGCAAAACTGAGAAATTCACGAAAACGATCGTTTCTTATTTTTAGCACAGAACTTTGATTTTGGCAAGATTAGATTGGTAGACATTTAGACAGGTAGATTAGTAGACCAGTGAAAGGGTGTATTGTAAATATTTTTTTGCGTATATCCATAATGTAGTGGTACACTTGTGATAGAAAGCATTGCCGTTTTAATGATAATTTTGTATACTTTTTGTCTACATTTCTACTAGTCTAAATGTCTAACAGTCTAAAAAATGATCGGTTATCTCAAAGGTTCTATTATCGCCAAGACCAAAGATGCTATTATTGTGGATGTTCATGATGTGGGATATGAGGTTTTTATGTCTGGTTTTGCTGTGGAAAAAGTTGATGGGGATGTATCTCTTCATATTCATACACATGTGCGCGAACAAGAAATTTCTCTCTATGGATTTTTGACAAAAGAGGAATTGCGGATGTTCGAGATGCTCATCAGCATTTCCGGTATCGGGCCAAAGGCGGCACTCAATATTCTTTCAATTGCCGACGTGCCGACATTGTCAACAGCGATCGCGCACAAAGACACAAGCATCCTCACAAGGGTATCCGGCATTGGCAAAAAAACAGCAGAAAAAGTCATCCTGGAACTTTCCGGAAAAGTTGTCGCACCAATCGATGCGGCAATCGGTAATGCGATGACACACGCTGATGCGATCGATGCATTACGCTCTCTCGGTTATAGCGCATCCGAAGCGCGCGATGCCTTGAGCAATGTGCCAAAGGACGTGAAAGATGTGGGCGAGTGTGTGCGATTGGCGCTTAAATATTTGGGCAAATAAAAATATGGAAAAAACATGCGGTGTATTATATGCAGTGGCAACGCCAATCGGTAATCTGGGCGATATGACCATGCGTGCGATCGAGACACTAAAGACTGTTGATCTGATCGTGTGCGAGGATACGCGTGTGACAGTAAAATTGTTGCGTCACTATGAGATCAACACCAAAACGGTTTCATATCATCAACATACAACGGATGACAAAGCACAGCGCATTATCGATGAGATCATCGAGGGAAAAAATGTTGCTGTCGTGACGGATGCCGGTACACCGGGCATCAGTGATCCGGGCAATAAACTTGTCGCATTGGCAGTTGAGAACGGTATTCGCGTTGAGCCGATTCCCGGTCCGTCGGCACTTGGCGCGATTGTTTCCGTTGCCGGCATTGATCTGCAGAAATTTCTCTTTTTGGCATATCCGCCACACAAAAAAGGACGACAAACATTCTTTCATCAGGTGATCGCATCTGATGTGCCGGTAATTTATTATGACAGCGTGCATCGTGTGATCAAAAATCTCCACCTCCTCCAAGAATTATCAGAAGAAGAACCACACGTGATCGTCGGACGCGAATTGACCAAAATGCATGAAGAGATCGTGCGTGGCGCAGTGGCGGAAGTGCTGGCGTATTTTGCAGAACATCCGGATAAAGTGCGTGGCGAATTTGTGGTTATTGTGTGCAAATAAGATCAAAGTGTCATTGCGAGTTCGCCTATGGTGGACGAAGGTAATTTCAGACAGCATTATTGAAAGCAAAATGCTGTCATCCTGAACTTGTTTCAGGATCTCACATGTATGGCTTATATAGATCTTGAAACAAGTTCAGGATGACATGGAAATTAAATGAGCTCATAAAAAATTCAAAAATAAAAAACTCCCTTCGTCAGTCGACGGGGGAGTTTTTGAATTTCAAAAAATTATTTCTTGCGGATAAGCCCAACAACAAGAGAAACGATAAAAAGGAGGATGCCGACAACAAGCAATCCAAACCATGCACCGAGATGTGAAATGGATCCGAGCCAGAGCGAAAATCCTGTGAGGACAAATACACCACCGATGATACCGACAAATACGATCGTGAATGTCACAACGGCATTGTGTGTGATGCGATTTGCTGTCTCCTCTACGCGTTCAGCGATACGATCTTGTGCGAGCTTGAGAAGCGATCCTGCAAGCTCGGAGATCGCGGACACAACCGGCGAGGAGAGGGCACTTTCTATTGGTGAGGATTCTTCTTTGTGAGATGGGGTCATAAATTTTTTCTAAGTGATTACTGTACGTTTACTATACCATGTTTGGCAGGAGAAAAAAAGAAATCGGCACAGTCAATATAATGATTGTGCCGATCGGACGTTGGTATTAATGAAACACTCCGGAGGGACGTACTTCTGCACGCCGTTCCTCCAGGAGCTTTGAGAATTGCTCGTCATCATACGCATACTCGGCGGCTTCGCAGAGATACGAGTTAAAACTGAACACGCGCAAGAATCTACAGGCAACTTCCTTTTTGAGGATCGTCGATCGGATCACAGCTTCCACCACCTTGATGTTTGAGTGATAGTAACTGACGATGTTCCAGATGTCAGTCTCACACAGGCGTTCTGCATGTGTTGTGATCTGATCGTACATGTCCTTTCCAAGGTTTTTTGAGTTCATTACTGCCTCGATGATGGATTGTGCGTTAGGGGATACGGGAGTTCTAGTAGCCATTGAAATACCTCCATTCATGGGGTTTATTGTTAAATTTACTTCACTAAAAAACCAACTGACTATTATATCACCAAATTGACAATTTGTCAATATTTAGTGATAAAAAGTGCCATAAATAAAGGGTTTTTGGCAAAATAAAAACCCGATATGCACAAACGCAGTTGTGCGATATCGGGTGTGGAGGTTCTGGGGCAGTTTTCAGGCGGCGAGAGGTAAAGTGGCGTGGCGTTTGTCCATCACTGGAGTTAAAATGGCCGCTATTTTAGGGTCATTGGTAGCCGCGTCGATCAACCAGAGATTATCTGTGGACAGATGCATAATGACTCGCGAAAACAAACGTCGAGCATCCGGAGAATTTCTTTTGTGCATGCTCGCAATGAGCCACACAATGAAATCCTGATCATCTTTATGGATTTTTGCAGCAGACTCACAGAGTGTGTAGTTAAACCTGAACGTTTGCGAAAGTTCAGCCTGTAGTGTTTCTGCGGTTGCGATGCCCATGCTGATCACTTTCGCGATCAAGCGGACATCATCTTTAAAGGTGATAAAAAAATTCTTCAGATCACTCTGAAAGGTTAATCGATCGGCGATCTGACGAAGTTCAAATTCTGCAGTAGCAAGATGATTGCCACCACCACGCCTGATTGCCTGAGTACGTTGGATCACTTTGTTCATGGGGAGACCTCCTCCTAGGGTTTGTTGTTGAGGGTAATTGTTAAGGTAAACAGAGTATCCTAGCAGAAAAAGGCGACTTTGTCAACTGCATGCATCATTTTTTCTTGATTTTATAAGGTTTTTCCTTTATACTTGCTATAGATAATCCTTCTTTTTTATGCATGTTATGACAAAAAATTTTTACATCACGACGACTTTGCCTTATGTTAATGCTGCGCCACATGTTGGTTTTGCCAGTGAGATCGTGTACGCAGATGCACGTGCACGCTTTGAACGACTCTCAGGCAAGGATGTGGTATTCAATACCGGTACAGATGAACATGGTAGTAAGATCTGGCAAAAGGCCACAGAAGCAGGAAAGGATCCGCAAACATATGTGGATGAATATGCGACAAAATTTGATGAGCTCAAAAATCTTTTGAATTTGAGTTACACACATTTCATCCGCACGACAGACGCGCATCACATATCTGCGGCACAGGAAATGTGGCGACGCGTGGATGCCAATGGCTTTATTTACAAAAAACAATACAGTGTGAAATATTGCGTCGGCTGTGAATTGGAAAAGACGGATAGTGAGTTGGTGGATGGAGAGTGTCCGCTACACCCTGGGAAAGAATTGGAACTTATCGATGAAGAAAACTATTTCTTTAAGTTCAGTGCATTTGGAGAAAAATTGCTTGCACTCTATAAAAACAACCCGGAGTTTGTTATGCCACACAAGAGACTGAACGAAATCGCATCTTTTGTAGAAGGGGGGTTGCAGGATTTCTCGATCTCGCGACTCAAAGAAAAAATGCCATGGGGTGTTGCGGTGCCGGGCGATGACGATCATGTGATGTATGTGTGGTTTGATGCGCTGACAAATTATATCTCCACTATCGGGTGGTTTGATGATGAGAAAAATTTTGAAAAATTCTGGGGTACGACTGATGCGCCAAACGCGATTCAAATTGCAGGAAAAGACAATCTGCGCCAGCAAAGCGCAATGTGGCAAGCGATGCTTATGGCGGCAGAATTGCCAACAAGCAAACAAATATTTATCAATGGGTTTATCGGTGTGGACGGACAAAAGATGAGCAAATCATTGGGCAATGTGATTGCACCAAAAGAAATGGTAGAAAAATACGGGGTAGACGGTACACGCTATCTCCTCCTCACCAAGAGCAACTTCGGCGAGGACAGGGACATTTCATGGGACAAAATGACGGCAAAATATAATGCTGATCTGGCAAACGGTCTGGGCAATCTCACGGCGCGCATCATCACGCTTGCAGGAGATTTGCAGTATGATGCAGAAAAGATCGAGCACATCGACCTCGCGGAAGATGTGAATGCAATGCAGATGAATCACGCATTGGAAAAAGTGTGGGAAAGGGTAACACGTGCCAACAAATTCATCGAGGACAACAAACCATGGGAATTGCGCAAAAACGATGAAGCAAAATTTACCGAAGTGATGGTCACACTATTGCAAGACCTGCATACGATCGCAGTTGCACTGCAACCATTTATGCCGGAATCATCAGAAAAGATCGTGAGCGCGCTCAAAACCCGCGAACGCGTAATCCTTTTTGGAAGGATATAAAATCAATTATGCAGGAGCAGATTTATAATCTGTTTCTGTATCAGATCACAAGTTCTTTGATGTTAAAATATCCTTGGCTTGTGTGAGTCTATCCTCGAAGTTGTCCTCAGTATTTATACACATGAGTCCATGTTTTTTCGCTTCCTCACTAAAATATTTCCCATATACAATCAATGATTTCGCAGCAAACTTGATTGTTTCCTCATTTTTGGTATTACCCATCAACCAATCGTGATACTGGCTGGTATTTTGATATAATCCTTTGAGAATCTCTTCTTTATGTATTTTAACTAAATACATAATTTTAATGTTTGTATTATCTTTGTATTTTTTTACCAAATGTGGTAGTAGGTGAGTGCCTTCGATAATATAATCCATTTTGCATAACAAGAGATGGTCAATTAGAGATTCCACACCTGGCCACACAGACGTGATCTCTGTCATGTCAGCGTCAAAGATCTCTTGATCTGTGTAATTTCTAAAAAAATCATCAATCTTATCGGCGTTGAACATTTTCATAAAGGGAAATTTTTTTTCTCGCTCGTCAGCTTTAAAATAAGGCATAATAATAGGACGGATATTATCGACGGAAAGATAGGGAATTTTGAGTTTGTCACCTAACTCTCTGGACAGAGTGCTTTTGCCTGCGCGTGGCGAACCACTGATCAAATAGATCATAAAATTAATTTATATTTAGTATTTATAATAGTACTCTAAATAAAATATATTCACAAAAACCAAAAACAGAAAATCCCCAATGACGATGCAGAGGGGATTTTTGATGAGTGATTATTCAACGTGATCGATAAATGTGATTATGCGTTCATAAATGGACTGGAGCATTTCCAGCGTAAATAGCGTATCACCTTCTAAAAATTCGCGATTTTCTGCGACAAATGACAATAGTTTTATACCTAATCGTGAAGTGACACACTGAACAAGTAATTGTGTCAGTAACTCTATGGGTTGTTCAGCATTCTTTTCTAAATAGCTTTGAGAGAATTGTTTTTGATAGGCGATAAATGTTTGCTTAAGTTGTTCTTGTTGCAAGGCATCTCGTCTTTCAATTTCCTTCAAAGCATTCATTATTGTGGCAGTGTCCATGTATTTCTCCTAAAATTTGAGGTTAATATGAGTAGATGCAGTTTTTACCAGCGCTCACCATGGATGTAAGCGCCTTCAGATTCCGGAACCTCCGAAAGTATTTCTGATAGAAACCATCCGGCAATAATTCCTTTTTCTCCCATGTTGAAATGGCTGTTGTGTAGAATTGTATCAAAAAGGAGTATGTGAAGATGTTTTTCTGATTCAGATATTTGAGCATCCTTCCATTTCCACTGTTCGAAAGTGAAAAATATTCCAGAAAAGATCCCTCGCCCACGCGCATGGGATTCCTCACTGAAAATACTTGATACATAGTTAACCCACGGGTTATTGAATTTTGTAAATTCATCCGGACACAGCTCCTTGTTCACGATAAAACGAACGATTTTTCCATTTAACATTTCTCTGGCAAAACCTTCCACCATAAATTTTTCTACAGTTTTTTGAGTTGGCATGGCACGATCTCCTTAGTTGGTGGTTTGTTTGGCGCATCTTCATTGTGAAAGAACGATTGACAGTCAAGCATATGGCACTATCTGCAATATGTCAATTAAAGTTCAACAAATGTTGACAATATATTGACAACAGTATAGGATGAGGATATATATGTCAGTCAATCTAACACTCAAAAAATTGGGGCTTAATGAAAAAGAAGTGCGAGTATATCTCGCTTTGCTTCGGCGTGGAAAAACTAAACCTGCAGAATTGGCAAAACTGACCAAGCTCAACAGGGCAACGCTCTATCATATTGCCAAAGGCCTGGTTTCTTCAGGTATCATTGCCGAAGACTTGAGCGGTAAAACTTTGCAATATGTATCTTTGCCGATCAACGATCTGAAAAATATTTTAGAATCTGACAAAAGGGCATTAAAAGAGAAAGAGGATTTGGTCAAGCGGGCAGTTGGTGAGCTTCGACTTATTAGTTCAGAAAAATCATATCCCGTCCCCAAGATCAGATTTATAGAAGAGAAAGATCTGGAAAAGTTCTTGTTTGATAATTTGGTGAAGTGGCAAAAAAATGTCATTGCATCAGACGGTTTTTGGTGGGGTTTTCAAGACCACACGTTTGTTGAAAATTATCCCGCTTGGATCGCGGAGAGTTGGAAAACAAAGGAAAGTCAGCATAAAAATTATTTACCGCAAGTGTTTACAAATGATTCGGCTCCTGAGCGGAGATTAAAAGGGAAATACCAGCCAAAAAGACATGTCAAATTTTTGGCGGATACAAATTTTACAGCAACCACGTGGGTGTGTGGAAATTATATTGTCATGATCCATACGCGCCACACCCCTTTTTATCTCATTGAAATTCATGATGAAATGATGGCGCTTAATATGCGAGAAATATTTCGAAAGTTATGGGAAATTCCGACAAAAGAGGCGAATAAATTATAAAACAAAATATGAAATGGATCTATCAAAAAAATGATGTGCCGGTGCGGGATGCTGGTAAAAAGGTGCGTTATAAAGTGACGCCTGCAGCATATGTGATCCCTGTGTGGCAGGGGAAAATCTTGCTTGCGCGGCGATTTCAGACAGGGTATGAAGATGGCAATTATAGTCTGGTGGCGGGGCATGTGGAGCGGGGAGAAACGTTTGTACAATGCATTGTGCGGGAAACAAGGGAGGAGATCGGGATCATCGTGCAACCAGATGATTTGGAAATGGTGCATACAATGCATAGGAAAATAGGAAAAGATAGTGAGCGTGTGGATCTGTTTTTTGTGACAACGCGGTGGCAGGGCGAGATCACAAATTGTGAGCCTCATAAATGTGACGATCTTTTGTGGTGTGATGGTGAAAATTTGCCTCAAAACACCATTCCCTATATCGCGCAAGCGGTTCAAATGATCATCAATGATGTGCCATACAGTGAGCATGGGTGGCGTTGAGTTTTTTGTGTGATGAATTGACGTAAGGCGTGATTTCTGCTATACTTTTTGGACGGTCTTATCAAAGGTGATCCTTGCAAAAAAGGCACTTTTGATCTGACTTTAGTCAGTGCTAGAGAGGCATACTGGCGCAGTAAAGGTCGACATTAACAATTGCATAAATCGCCTAACGTAAAAACCATATGGTACTATTTTTTGTTGGGGTTTTGGAGATGATTATTGTCACATTGTGGACCAAAATGGTTGTCGAAACCAGAGTGATCGCCAGTGGGGCGGTAACGATGGTAAATATCCTGATCTGGTACTATGTACTACAAAAGATCGTGGATGATATCAGCAACTGGCAACTGGTTCTCTTGTATGCCGTGGGGTGTGCTGTGGGAACTGTGATCAGTACATACTATTTCCACATGGACGAGGGAGCCAAAGCTCGCTTGATAGAACAAAATAATTCGTAATTATAAACAGATGAAAGACGATGTCCCTTTAGGGAAAGCGCAAATCGAAAGAACATAAACCGCTCTTATGAAAGTGATAAAGAGCGGTTTTTGTTTTTTATTTATAGAGGACGTGTGCATTTGTTAGCATCTTTGTTATTTCTACACCATCTACCGGCAACAAAGCGAAAAATTTGTATTGCGTAGATAAGTCATTAATTTGTAGCTCTGGTTGTGTCGCCTTGCCTATTTTATTGACATAATTTAAAAAATAGTATATTGTATAGAGTCAGTTTTTTAAAAGGCAAATAATTTAAATCAACCATCCAGAGGAGGATGAATCATGAATATTCTTAAAGATCTAACTAAAGAAGATGCAAACATTCCGGTTTTTCAGATTTCTAACTTTAGTTTTTTCCCGCATGTATTTGTGGAATCTTTGCCGTCATGTCCTAATTGTGCAGTTTTCAGCATTAAAGACGATGCCCGGCAAGAGACAACGTACATGGCTATCTCTGCTAATGTGCATGTTTCGCCTTTTGGGAATACATGGCGAGAAGTTTTTGATGACTTTCTCGCTTTTGCCAGGGCGAATTCATTATTCTTGAAGGACTGTATCGGAATGAATTTTTTCAAGAATAGTCCTGAAAATTATACGTCGGAATCAATGGGATCCATCCCAGAATTAAAAGCATATAAAAAAGGTGGAGAAGTTAATGTCATTCATGAAAAACCTTTTTCAAACGATCGACATCCAGAGCTTGAACCTGGGGAAATGTTTCTTTGCAATACTTCAGAAGAGAGTTTCATTGCTTTCTTATGGAAAACAAAGAGACGGGGAAAGATAGCATATTCTATCTTTGGTGATTTGGTCAATGATAAAAGGAGGAAAAATGACGAAGATCTTTACTATCCCGTTTTCATTCAAATGGCTGAGGTCAAGTGTAGAGGAATAGGTAACCTTAACGGCATGCAGCCTGCTGATTCTTGAGTATCTTCTGAATTATTCAATAAAATCCTACATACCATATGACGATCCGTTACTTATCGCAGAGCGGGTCGTTTTTTAATTCCTAAAACAAAACTTTTATTCATAAATCCAGTTCCCATCGTATTAACCAGTCTGCAGGTGAAGTGGAGAAATCTGATAAAAACAATATATTCTTACACTCTTTGATTTTAAGATTTCTCGACTTTTCTCAAGAAGATAAAGAGGCATATAGTTTTGGTATATTTGTCTATATAATGGGAATTGTGAGATGATGTATTTGAAATATATAATTTAATTCTACTCTCCCGCAGGGAGAGGGTTGGGGTAAGGGTAATTTGATTCCCATAAAAATATGGAAAATTTAAAAAATGGTATTTATCAGCACTATAAGGGGAAGCGGTACGAAGTGATCGGCGTGGCGCGCCATAGTGAGACATTGGAGGAGTTGGTGGTATATCGTGCGCTGTATCACTCGGAAGAATGTGGGGACAATGCGATGTGGGTACGGCCAAAGAGCATGTTTTGTGAGATGGTAGAGATCGGCGGAGTAAAAAAACCACGGTTTCAGTTTATTAAATAAATTTTTATACGTAATTTAACCCCCTCTCCCTTAGGGAGAGGGCGGGGTGAGGGCAAAAATATGGCACAAAAAAATATTCTCGGAGACTTGCGCAAGGAATTGCGCAAAAATGCTGACAAAGACGTCAAAAAAAGTGGAGAGCGATTTTTTAAGGAGGATGTAAAGTTTTATGGTATCAAAACGGCGACAGTGGCAAAAATCGCAAAAAAATATTTTTCTTTGATCAAAGATCTGCAGAAAAAGGAAATCTTTGATCTTTGCGAAGAGTTGTGGCAATCAGGATATATGGAGGAGTCATTTATCGCATGCAATTGGTCATATTCCCTACGAAAGAATTATGAGAAGAAAGATCTCAGAGTTTTTGAAAAATGGGTAAAAAATTATGTATCAAACTGGGCATCATGTGACACATTGTGCAATCATACGATCGGCACGACCGTGGAAATGTATCCGGAGCATATCGCAGATCTCAAAAAGTGGGCACGATCCAAAAATCGTTGGGTGCGCCGAGCGTCGGCGGTGACGCTCATTGTGCCGGCAAAGAAAGGGAAATTTCTTTCGGATATTTTTGCAATTGCGGATATATTGCTTACAGACAGTGATGATATGGTGCAAAAAGGCTATGGATGGATGCTCAAAGTGGCAAGTCAGGCACATCAAAAAGAGGTCTTTGATTACGTGATGCAAAACAAATCTGTGATGCCACGCACAGCACTGCGTTATGCGATCGAAAAAATGCCCAAAGAGCTAAAAGAGCAGGCGATGATGAGGTCTGTATAGGATTTTATGTGGGTAAGCCTAAAAATTGCACGAAAACAAGAGATGTTGACTAATTCACCCAAATAGTATATATTAAGGATAGTTAATTCACCTAAATATTAAAGATTATGATAATCAAAAGGATCATCCAAGAACCCATTGAAAAAGATCTTTTTGGTGGGAAAGCAATCATTATTTATGGGGCGAGACAAGTGGGAAAAACCACTTTAGTAAAGCAAATCCAAAAAAAATATCTCAATGAATCACTGTATATCAACTGTGATGAGCCTGATGTGCAGCAATCTTTGACCGGTAAGACATCCACTGAACTCTTTCACTTTTTTCAGGGAAAGAGGCTGATTATCATTGATGAAGCGCAAAGGGTGGAAAATATTGGCATGACGCTGAAGTTGATCGTGGATAATTATCCAGGAATTCAAGTGGTGGCTACCGGGTCTTCGTCTTTTGAATTATCAAACAAGATCGTAGAACCGCTTACGGGGCGGGCTATAGAATATACGTTATATCCTTTTTCTGTGGAAGAACTTCAAACAATATATGATCCAATAGAAATGAAGAGGCTTTTAGAGACACGCATGTTGTTTGGAAGTTATCCGGCGATGGTAATGGGTGAAAAAAATAGAGAAAGAACACTGATCACATTGGCAAATAATTATACGCATAAGGACATCTTGCAATATCACAACATCAAAAATCCGGAGGTTCTGATCAAGTTGTTGCAAGCGCTGGCCTTGCAAATAGGCAATGAGGTTTCATATAATGAATTGGCGAGCTTGGTAGGCATAGATAAAGTTACCGTTGCCAGCTATATCCAGCTATTAGAAAAAGCTTTTATCATCTTTCGTCTCAATCCATTCAGTCGGAATCTGCGAAATGAGTTGAAAAAAATGAGAAAGATTTACTTTTATGATACAGGCATAAGGAATGCGCTCATCAATAATTTTAATACGCTGGATATTCGCCAAGATGTGGGAGCGCTGTGGGAAAATTATGTGATCAGCGAAAGAATAAAAAGCAACAACAATCATTTTCAAAACAAAAATATGTATTTTTGGCGTACCTGGGATCAAAAAGAAATTGACTTGGTGGAAGAACGGGGTGGTGTTCTTAGTGCCTTTGAAGTCAAATGGAAGGTTAAGAAATCAAAAGTGCCTAAAGATTTTTTGGATGCTTATCAAAATTCAAATTTTATTTTGATCAATAGGGATAATTTTTTGGATATATTTCACAATTAATTTTTTTTTGAGCTATGAGAACTATTCTAAAAAAATACTTTGGCTTTGAGGAGTTTCGACCATTGCAAAAAGAGATCATAGAAAATGTTTTGGCGGGGAAAGATACATTTGTTTTGATGCCGACCGGTGGAGGAAAGTCATTGTGCTATCAGTTGCCTGCATTGAAGTTTCCGGGGATCACGCTCGTCATTTCACCGCTGATCGCTCTCATGAAAGATCAGGTGGATGCACTGCGTGCCAATGGTGTGTCTGCGGAATTCTTGAATTCCTCGCTGTCTCTTGATGAGATCCAGAGGATCCAAAAAGATGCACTTGCCGGGCATATCAAGATTCTCTATATCGCACCGGAGCGGATGTCGTTGGCAGGGTTTGAGAATTTTTTGAAAAAATTACAACCAAGCCTCATCGCCGTGGATGAAGCGCATTGTATCTCCGAATGGGGACATGATTTCCGTCCGGAATACCGCAATCTCAAAAGATTAAAGGACATTTTCCCCGGTGTGCCGGTTATCGCTCTTACGGCAACCGCAACAGAAAAGGTGCGTCAGGATATTTTGGACCAACTCGGGTTTGATGATTCCAATGTTTTTATTTCCAGTTTTGATCGGGCAAATCTTTTTTTCCGTGTGGTAGAAAAAAAGAATGCGTTTGACAAGCTCTTGCAACTGCTCAAGGATCGCAAAAACGAATCGATCATTATTTATTGCTTTTCACGTAAAGATACGGAAAATATCGCCCAAAATCTCCGTGCGGAAGGATTCTCTGCGCTGGCATATCATGCGGGATTGGATGCAGAAAGCAGGAAAAAAACACAAGAGGCGTTTATCAGAGATGAAACAAATATTATTGTTGCAACGATTGCATTTGGGATGGGCATTGATAAGCCAAACGTGCGACTCGTTGTGCATTATACATTTCCCAAGTCTCTTGAGGGGTATTATCAAGAAATTGGTCGTGCCGGTCGTGATGGGTTGCCGGGGGAGTGTGTGATGTTCTATACATATGCGGATGCGCGCAAACATCAATATTTTTTGAATGACATTGCAGATGAAAATATCAAAAAGCAAACCGAACAAAAGTTGCGTGAAGTGATGGAATATGCGGATCTCAATTCTTGCAGAAGGCGTCATCTCCTCTCATATTTTGGCGAGAAATACGAGGAAGAAAACTGTGGCGGATGCGATGAATGTCTTTCGGAAAAAGAAGTTTTTGATGCAACAACTGTTACGCAAAAAATTCTTTCAGCAGTCATTCGTACGGGTTCGCGTTTTGGTGCGGGGTATATCGCTGATGTTCTCGTGGGCAAAAACATCAAACAGATACGGGATCGCGGGCATGACACGCTTTCTGTCTATGGCATTGTCAAAGACTTTTCCGCAGGACAGTTGCGTGAGATCATGCGATCGCTCGTTGGCGCGGGTATTTTACAAAAAGCACAAGGGGATTATCCGATAGTGGAGATCACAAATAAAGGGAAAAAGTTTCTCAATGACACAGAAAAAATATTTCTCCCAAAACCGAAAGAAGAGGTTTTGACAAAGAGAATAAAAGATCAAGGCAATTTTGCGTATGATGAAGTGTTGTTTGATCAATTACGAGCATTGCGCAAGAGCATTGCAAACGATATGAATGTGCCGCCGTTTGTGGTGTTCTCCGATGTATCACTTCGTGAGATGGCGCACGATTTCCCCGTAGATGAGAAAAGCTTCTTGCAGATTACCGGCGTGGGTGAGCAGAAATTGAAGAATTTTGGTCAGACATTTTTGCAAGAAATACGGACATATGTGGATAAAAATGATGTACAATCAAAAGATCTCAATAAGAATTCTCAACAAAGAAAAATCAAAAAAACACGCACAGTGAATGTAAAGGGTGGAACATATCACATCACCAAAGATCTGCTAAAACAAAAAATGTCGATTGCAGACATCGCACAGGAGCGCGGACTCGCGGAAAGTACGATCATTGCGCATATCGAAAAATTGATCGCTTCTGATGAGCGTGTGGACATCGCATATCTCAAACCGTCAAAAAAGGTCTTTGATGAAATGCAAAAGGCTTTCGTGCAATGTAAAACAGAAGCATTGAGCCCCGTATTTGAACATTTGAATAAAAAATATCCATATGATCTGTTGCGATTGGTGAGATTATTTTTATAAGTGGGGGAATGAGGAAAAAACGGACAATACTTTCAGTCATGCATGATATTTTTTATAAAATACATGTTTCTGTTATGATATACTCAGGTAAAATTATAAACAATCAGATCTATGATCAAGGCAATTATTTTTGACATGAATGGAGTGATTATTGATGATGAACATGCGCATGAGATGGCGTTTCGAGATACGGTTAAAGAATATAAAATTGATCTTACACACGATGATTATCTTGCGTGTTGCGCAGGAAAAACGGATCGACGCGGATATGAGGATATTGCAAAAAAATTTCAGCAAGATCTGCCCGTTGATACTTTACTTGATCGTAAATGGAAGATTTATCCGCAACTATTTGAAAAACACAAAAAAGCCTTTGAGGGTGTTGTGGAGCTCATTCGTGATCTTTCACAAAAATATACAATTGCACTTGCGTCCAGCGCTTCGCGTGATGAGGTTATTCTGATCACCAAAGAATTTGACGTGGAAAAATATTTTTCTGTGATGATTTCTGCAAATGATGTAGTCAACGGAAAACCACATCCGGAACCATATCTCAAAACCGCAGAGCTGTTGCATGTTTCTCCCGTATCATGTGCGGTCATAGAAGATTCTCCGAGTGGTGTGCGTGCGGCAAAATCTGCAGGCTGTTATTGCATTGCAATCACAACGACACATACAAAAGAAGATTTGCGAGAGGCGGATGTGATCGTCGGATCTTTCGCAGATATTGATGATGTTCTAATCAATAAATTGGGAGTATAAAATATGTTGGATCAAAAAGAAATAATCCAAAAAACCGTTGCATATGTCCAAAGTGCGCTTTTGCAGGCGGATGGGGCACATGACTGGTGGCATGTGTATCGTGTGTGGCAATTGGCAAAGCATATCGCGAAAGAAGAGGGTGCGGACACGTTTGTGATCGAATTAAGCGCATTATTGCATGATGTCGCAGATGCAAAACTGTATGGAGGCGATGAAGAGATCGGAGTGAGAAGGATCAGAGAATTTTTGTCGTCAGTTGATATTTCCACTGATGTGATCGAGCGTGTAATAAATATCATTATACACCTCTCATTTCGCGAAACTTTTCACGAGAAAGAATATAAGTCTGTAGAACTTTTTGTTGTACAAGACGCCGATCGATTGGATGCATTGGGCGCTATTGGCATTGCACGAGCATTTAGCTATGGAGAACGTAAGGGATGCAAAATACACGATCCGCAGATCAAGCCAAATTTACAAATGACGAAAGAACAATATGTAAAAAGGGAGTCAACGACGATCAACCACTTCTACGAGAAATTGCTTTTATTAAAAGATCAAATGAACACAAAAACAGGCAAAGTCATTGCACAAGAAAGGCATGCGTTTATGGAACAATATCTCGCAGAATTTTATAAAGAGTGGGAAGGTAAAAAATAATAATAAAAATAATTTTTTATGAAAATATATTTTGCGGGGTCAATTCGTGGCGGGAGAGGTGATAAAGAATTGTATTTGCAGCTCATTCGGTATATCAGTAAATATTTGGGCAAGAGCAGGTTTGTAACCTGCTCCTTTCATTTTTTTTGTGCTACAATATTTTTAGTTGAGATCATTTAATTTCCATGTCATGCTGAACTTGTTTCAGCATCTATATAAGCCATAGATGTGAGATCCTGAAACAAGTTCAGGATGACAGAAGTTTGCTTTTAATAATCGCTTATATAAAAGAAAAAATGACATTTATATTAAACTAATCAGTTGAAAAGAATCAGAAAAAGCACTGTGATGAAACCAGATGATCGGCAAATGATTTATGTGAGTTAGAAATTGGTGAAATGTAAAATGTGTGGAGCAGGTTGCAAACCTGCTCCTGCTCGATTATCTTAATATGTGGCAAATTATGAATGAACAAAAAATTCCGATGATCGATTCACATATGCATCTTCATGATGTGAAGTTTGATCATGATCGCGTGGATGTGATCGCACGCGCGCATGATGCGGGCATGGTGCAGATGATCACTGTGGGGACAAATCAAGAGTCATCACAACGTGCTGTGGATCTCGCGCATGCGGAGAAAGACGTTTTTGCGACAATCGGGTTGCACCCGCTTCATCTTTTTTCTGCGAGCAATTGTGATCCGGAAGAGCAGTTCATCGAAGAATTTGATCATGATTTTTATTATTCACTTGCGCAAGATGATCGCGTGGTGGCGATTGGGGAAGTTGGTTTGGATTATCACCATTTTGGAGAGGGAGATGATATAGAGATGATCAAGGAAAAGCAACGAGAGGTTTTCAAAGAATGTATTGTAATGTGCAATGACGTCCGCAAGCCGATCGTGGTGCACTGCTGGGATGGGTATGAAGAACTTGTCGATATTTTGACACAATTTCCGGTAGAAAAACGTGGTGTGATCCACAGTTATATCGGCAGTTGGAAAAATGCGGAGAAATTCATTGCACTGGGCTACAAGATCGGGGTGAATGGAATCGTGACATATGGGGACTCTTACGATAAATTATTGCGTAATATTGATTTGAAAGATCTCCTTATCGAGACAGATTGCCCTTATCTACCACCGCGCCCATTGCCACGCGAAAACCGCTGTGAACCACGCGATGTGTATTATGTTGCACAAAAGATCGCCGATGTAAAAGACCTGTCAACAGAAGAAATATTGCAGACAACAACAAAAAATGCCAAAGAAGTTTTCCATATTTAGACAGGTCTTTCCTTGATTTTGTAAATTTGTTGTATAATGAGAGCACAGAGAATAATTTAGGCATGACAAAATTTTTTATGGAAGGAAATAGGGAATTTAATAGTCCACAACCAGATAATGATTCTCAGAAAGAGCAATTGCAACAGGAAAAGGAATCGATGAGAAAAAGAGTGGAGGCTTTGCGAGAGACTGACAGTCCGTATGATGACTCCGTCTATAATATTGCAGAAAAGGAAGGAGACTACAGAAAAGTATTATCTCGTGGGAATATACCAAGCGTGACAGCTGAGGAGTTGGCGAATCTCTATTCCAATGAAACATTGGAAAAGATCGAAGCGGAAAAAGCTAAATGGATCGATGATCTGACGGGATTGCAAAATCGAACGGCATTTGTACATGAAGTGAAAAAATATCTTACGCTTGAAAAGCGAACGGAAAGTGAAGTTGCTTTTCTTATGATCGACTTCGATCATTTTAAAAGAGTGAATGATGAGCAAGGTCATGATGCGGGCGATGTTGCATTAGAGAAAATTGCACGAATTATTGATAGGACAGTGCGTGATTCCGATATCGTATATCGTTATGGAGGAGAAGAATTTATGGTGCTTTTGCCAAATACGGATTCACGATCAGCTCTCATATTGGCTGAACGTATACGATCTTCAGTAGAAAATTCAGATATTACAGTTACTGATAATGAAGGAAAAGAAGTGACTTTAAAAAAGACGGTGAGCATAGGTTGTGTGGGCACAGATCAAATTGCAGATTGGCAGGATTTGAGTAAAAAAGATATGGAACAACTGTTGAATAAGATCACAAACTTTGCGGATCGAGCGATGTACACCTCAAAGATTTGTGGAAGGAATCGTGTGACGCTGTTTGATGAAACGTTGGTTGATGTCGCAAAAAAGAAATAAAGGCGCAAAAAACACCTTCCTCGCACGGCGAGAGAAGGTGTTTCGTATTGTGATCAGTGCGTCAGTTCTTTTTCATTGAGAATTCTCTCAATAGTGTCGGCAGAGGAAAAGATCCTCTCGACAGTTGCACGAAATCGCCCAAGTGAGCAATGATTGATGCGGAGCACACAATAAGGACGTTGATCCATGTGATCTTTTGCATCTGTGAGATGGATGAATATAAATCCCTCATACGGTCGCGCGGATTTTTTGTAAAGCCGCTGCGGATCCTTGATCTTTCGGCAGTAGACCTTCAATGCAATGTGGGTAAATCCACAAAAATTTGCGAGAAGATCAGTAGGAATTGCAGCTTTTTTCCTTTTGATAACTTGGGCGCGACGTAGCATTTTGGGTTCAGGCATACAGAGCTCCTTTGTTGGAATGATGGTAAAAAACGGGTTTTTATGATATGAGCATAATGCCAATCACTTTCTGTGTCAATAAAGTAAAACCCGTATCGTGTTCGATGCGGGTTTTGTAGGGGTTTAATTGAATGCGCGTACAAGAGAATTATCCATATTTGTCGTGAGGCCGCGCACGTAACTTGCAAAATTTCTCCGTGTCATGCGTTTGATCTCGATCGTTCGTACAGGTTTTGCGTGTACGATGCCATTTTCTCTAGCGAGAAAGATGAATACAAAACCGAGAACTCTGCGAGATGTAATGAGCTTTCCTTTTGTGCTTTGTTTCTTCACGCGTTTGTGATATGCGCAGATCTGGAAATGCGTCCATTTGGGAAAGCGTGAAACTATTTCAGTGGGAATAATGGGACATTCCGCATACACACACGCTTTTTCCAGAGCTTCCTTTCGAAGTAATGTCATCGGTTACTCCTCATGTTTTGTGCATTATTGCATTTGTAAATGAACCGGATAATAAAAAAATCGCACGACGCGAATTTTTTGTGTTGTATATTTTTATAAACACAAAAACCTCAAAAAGAGATTTTTATGTTTATTGTGCTGGAGACCCTCCTTCGCCGAAGGCTTCGGCAGGGCGAGGGATGATTTATGTATTTTTGTATTTGTGCTGGAGAGAGGACTTGAACCTCCACAGGATTGCTCCCGCCAGGGCCTAAACCTGGTGCGTCTACCAATTCCGCCACCCCAGCATGGTGCTTCTGGAGAACAAAACAATCATATCAAAAAATGATGGCTGTGTCTAGTATAAAACGGTACTATTTCAAAAAAGACGCAGGACAAAGCATCTTTGGGATACTAGTGTATAAGTCCCTTCACGCGAGTCGCTTCTTGTTCCAGAGCGGGAGACTCTTCATATTCGCCGTGATGGCGGGTATCGTCACCGTAGGTGTATTTTTTGTGGTCAATGTGAAAACTGATATTGAGATCGCGTCCGGTGAGTGTCACATACATGTGGAATCGTGGAAAACCACTACTGCCCATGATACGGACAAAGCTCATCTCGTTGTCTGCTGTATAGTGTTGAAATGTATATCCGGCACGTCGCAATGCCACGGCAGGATTTGTGGAAATGTTTGGAATTGTGAAACGCATAAAATTAGTATGTTAGTATATTAGACTTGTAGTATTGTAGTATATGAATTTTTAAATTTATTTTTTTTAGTCTACTTTTCTAAAAGTCTATTCGTCTACCCATCTAGCTGACCCAATGTTTTTTCTTGATGTCTTGATCTTCTTCACATCTTTTTTCCTCGATCTTATCCTTTGCAAGATTTACCAGTGTAGCAAGGTTTTCATCTTTTAACAAGAGTGCGCGCGCAGAAAGTTGCTCCAGTGTGTTCTTTGCAGGGTTATCGATCACTTCAGCGAGAAGTACGTTCAGAATTGCACCAATCTGGGGTCCGGGAGTGAATTTGAGGTCTTTGATCATGATATCACCGTTGAGCTTGAGCATTTTGACGCTGACGGGGTCATGGGATACTTTGTCGATCATGTATTCAAAATGGCGCAATTTATAGGGTTTTGCCTTTTTTGTGCCCGAACCGAGTCTGTCTCCGATGCGTACGTCCATGAGATCTTTCATATTTTCCAATCCGACTTTGGTGATGATACGGCGTACTGCTGTTTCCGTCACTTCGTCCACACTGTAGTAGAACATGTGGTTGCGCACCAGCAGAACTGTTTTATCGATTACTTTTTTAGGGAATTTCAAACGATGAAGAATTGTTTTGGTCAT
Source organism: Parcubacteria group bacterium (assembly GCA_041660065.1). NCBI lineage: Bacteria > Parcubacteria group bacterium. The sequence goes on from JBAZXC010000005.1 coordinate 63,656, forward strand.
GCGAGCACTGATGTATTCATGGTTATAGAAAGTGCAATCGCGTCCGGTACCTTGTTTGGCTTCCGGCTTGCCGATGTCGTGAAAAAGAGTTGCGAGACGCACCTCCAATTTTTTGCTCGGGCATGTTTGCACTGCTTGGAGACTGTGCTCCCATACAGTCAGTGTATGGTGGTGATTTTGCTCGACGTCGACCCCATGTATGAGTTCGGGGAGAAAATGCGTGAGGAGGCCAGTGTCATAGAGCATTTGTATGCCGTGTGCCACATGATCGCTCATGACGATCTTGGTGAATTCATCTCGGATGCGTTCCATAGAAACGTGCATAAGCAAAGCATCTTTTTCTTTGATTGCGTTGAAAGTGTTTTCTTCAATAGTGAAATTCAACCGTGCGGCAAATCGTACGGCACGGATCATGCGCAGGGCATCCTCTTCAAAGCGTTCTTGCGGATCGCCGACACAGCGGATGATGTGATCACGCGTGTCTTTTTGCCCGTCAAATGGGTCGATGAGGTTGTTGTTGATATCAAGTGCGAGTGCATTCATCGTAAAGTCTCTACGAGAAAGATCTTCCATGAGCGTCTTGGCAAATTGCACATCATCCGGTCGTCTGCGATCGGAATATGTGGATTCAATGCGATATGTGGTCACTTCGATCACGTCGTGCTCACGATCCGATTTGCCAACGCTGAGAAACGGTGCAACTTTGACACCGACGGTGCCAAAATCGTTTTCATAAAAACTCTCAGGAAATAGTGCTTGCACCTCATGCGGATGTGCATTGGTTGTGATGTCCCAGTCTTTTGGCTCATGATCGATCGTGAGGTCTCGCACACAGCCACCGACGATATACGCCTCAAATCCGGCGTCAACAAGCGCTTTCATGACATCCTTCACTTCCTGCGGTATTTTTGTGATCATATGTTCTTTATGGTACCGCATTTTTCTTTTTCATGCCAGGTGTGATATATGAATTTTTTTAGTGGGATAACGTATCAATTGTTGGCGTAAGAGGTTATTTATAGATAATTGTATGCAAAAATCTGATAGTTATAGGAATACCACATCACCCCATATACTCAATACAGCGACAAATATGCTTGGTTTGTGTTTTTTCATTGTTGCCTATCTTCGAACAGCACAGTTTGCAGAAAAAACATATTTTGATGAAATAACGGGCTTGGCTGCGATCATTTTTGCATTTAGTTGCTTCTTTTCATTTTTTTCTTTGAAAAAACAAAAAATAAAAGAGGGCGTGAGGAGTGAACTCATTGCTGACATCCTATTCTTTATAGGTATTTCTATTATTGTTTTTGTGGTACTTTTGAGTTTTAAATGGTTTTTTTAATAGACGTTTTTGCATTGAAAATTGATTTGTGTTACTGTTGTGTCATGAATATGGTTATTGTGCAAAACATGACATGTTGTTGTAACTCTTGCTAAGAGAGTTGTGTTTTTGCGCTAGACAAGTCATGGCTTAAAAAGCAACTCTCACTGGATGAGGGTTTTTTGTTTGTAAAAATGTAATTTCTTAAAAGAAAAAATATGATTTATAAAAATATAGTGGGATTGATCGGTCATACACCGATGGTAAAGATCAATCATGTGATCAAAAAAGACGGTGTGGAGATCTTTGCAAAATTAGAAGGACAAAATCCCAGTGGATCGATCAAAGATCGGATCGCATTGGCAATGATCGAGCAAGGCGAGCGAGAGGGGAAGTTGACGAAAGAAAAAATTATCATCGAAGCGACATCTGGTAATACGGGGATTGCACTTGCGATGATCGGCGCAATCAAAGGATATGGTGTGCATGTGGTCATGAGCAGTGCTGTTTCTATTGAGCGACAAAAATTGATCAAAGCATATGGGGCGAAAGTAATTCTTACAGATGGCACAAAAGGAACAGATGGCGCGATCATGCATGTGCGTGCACTTGTAAAAAAATTTCCCGAAAAATATTTCAACCCAGACCAATTCTCCAATGCATATAACAAACTGGCCCATTATCGTACAACAGCAGAAGAAATGTGGAAGCAAATGGATGGTCGTATTGATTATATGGTCTCTGCGCTGGGAACATCAGGCACGATTATGGGCATCGGAAAAGGCTTGAAAGATCACGATGCACATATCAAAGTGGTAGAGGCGCATCCTGTAAAAGGACATTATATTCAGGGGCTCAAAAATCTTGAAGAAGCATTGGTGCCGGCGATCTACGATGCAACGATGATCGATGAAAGAGTAATGGTGGAGTCGGAAGATGCATTTGACATGGCGCGGAAAGTGATGTTACATGAAGGCATCTCTGTCGGCATGAGCAGTGGCGCGGCACTTGTAGCGGCAAGAGAGATTGCACAAAAGATCGATAGGGGGCGCATTGTGATAATATTTCCTGATCGTGCAGAAAAATATGTGAGCACAACACTTTTTGCGGGTTAGCAATGAAAATTGACATTCTTGCTGTATACTGTAGTATATCAGTTCGGTTCTTTTTACTAACAAATAGATATTAAAGGAGGTGATGAGCTCAAGGTAAAATTGGCAAGGGAAAACAGGAACAAAAAAATCAAAAAGGAGGACCCGAGATGGGAAAGATTTTTGCAAAAATTGTTTTACTGCTGGCACTCTGTGGTTTTGTTACAAGTGCTGGTGCAACCTCGGCCCCGTATTTTTCTACGGACAAAATTACCTTTGCGGATATTTTGGAGAATGCTTCGTATGAGTCCAGTTTTGGACTCTATGCGATGAGTGATCCGTCAAAGACTTTGCAAATCTTTAACTATGTGGATGAGCCATTTGGCGGACTTAAAACCGTGAAATCGTCACAGTGGAGTTATCTCAGTGAAGGCTTTGGGTTTTATTTTGATGTGCATACCGGTGGCAAGGATGATACAGCAGTCGATTATCGCTGGTTCAGTGACATGTCACTCAATCAATTTGCCAATGGCATGTCTGTCGACACAGGCATACAGCATGTACAGCTTGCATGGAATAACTATAGTATTGCAGTGAGCCTTGAAGATTTGCTTGGTGGTGGTGATCAGGATTTCGATGATATGCGGGTCAATGGTTTCACATGTAAGTTGAATGTGGTAAGACCGACTGACCCTGTGCCGGAACCGGCAACAATAATCCTTCTGGGCACCGGTCTTGCGGGTCTTTTTGGCGCAAGTCGTCGCAAAAAGATGTAATATTCCTCATTTTTTATCTAGGTCAGGCCCTGAATGTGTACATTTGGGGCTTTTTATATACAAAAAACACCTCAAGTGCTTGAGGTGTTTTCTGATCCTTCTGAATTATAGAACTTTTTCTTTCAATATTTCCGTATAGATCTTGAATGTGTCGCCGGCTTTGATCTTGGTTTCGCCGTCAAATGTGATGCCACACTCTTTGTCTCTCTTTACTTCATCCACATTGACTTTGTTGTGTTGAAGATTTGCGAGGTTGCCTGTGCCGATGAGGTTTTCACCCCGATAGACATCAATTTTTGCATTTTTGGAAACGACCTTACCTTTCTTTACGCGTCCGCCAACGATCATCTGCTTTTTCTCTGTGCGGAAGATGCCGAGCACTTCCAATTCGCCAACGTCTGTACGTTCAATTTCATCCGGGAGCATGGAGAGAAGTGTATTTTTGACATGATCAACGAGTTCATAAATGACCTTGTAGTTTAAAACGGTTACTTTTGCATCTTCGGCCATGCGTTTTGCTACAGGACTTGTCGTGACGCTAAATCCATAGATCGTTGCGTCGGAGCTTTGTGCCATCTTGATATCAGATTCTGTGACATTGCCCACACCGGTGTCGATGAAACTGATCGCAACCTTTGTCTGCGGGATCGTTGCGAGAATTTGCTCGATCGCCTCAATGGATCCTTGTACATCTGATTTGATGATGACGTTGTATTTGGGGATGCCATCGTTGTCAGTGATGCTTTTGACGGTTTTTTTGTCGCCGGCAAGGCGAATTGCCATTTCGCGTGATTTGAGTCGCGCACTGCGTTTTGCATTTGCCACTTGCACGATATCATTGGTTTCCGCTGTGTCCAAAAGTCCATAGATCGTTGCAGGCATGGACGGTGTCGCTTTTTCGATCGTGTTGCCACGATGATCTTCCATGTGACGAATGCGCCCATATGTTTTGCCAACGTTGATATCTTGACCCACTTTCAATATGCCGGTTTTGACCACGACTGTTGCAACAGGTCCTTTTTGGTCATCTTTGTGTGATTCGAGTACAACAGCGAGGCCGTCGCGTTTTTCATTTGCTTTGAAATCTTCAACTTCTGCCAAGAGGATAATGCTTTCCAACAGATCCGTGATGCCGATATTATTCTTTGCACTGATCTCATTGCACATCACTTTGCCACCCCATTCCTCGATCACGATCTCAAGTTCTGCAAGCTCTTGTTTTACGCGTGCAGGGTTCGCATTTGGTTTGTCGATCTTATTGATCGCAACGATCGTCGGGATGCCTTTTTCTTTGAGATAGGTGATCACTTCTTTGGTCTGTGGTCGCACACCATCGTCCGCAGCGACGACAAGAATCGCGATATCAGCTATTGATACGCCACGTTCGCGCATTGCAGAAAAAGCTTCATGTCCGGGTGTATCGATAAACGTGAGGACCTTCCCACGTTTTTTGACCTGGTATGCACTAATATGCTGTGTGATTCCGCCGGATTCGCCACTTGCAACCGATGTTTTGCGGATCGCATCGAGAAGAGTGGTTTTGCCGTGGTCTACATGTCCCAAGATCGTGACAATAGGAGGACGGCCGTCCAATTTTTCTCCGGAATTTTTTTCTTTTGCGCAAATATCGAGTAATTTCTCGATCGTCAACATCTCATCATCTGCAACTTCGAGGTCTTCTTCTACGTGAAATCCGAGATACTCGGCAATGATCGATGCAGTATCGAAGTCGATCTCCTCATTGATCGTTGCCATGATCCCATTTCTCATTAATTCCGTGATGACTGCCGTAGCAGGCATGTCCAAAAGCTCGGAAAATTTCTTTACGGTAACAGTGGGTGCAATATGTACGATTTTTTCAGTCATGGTGTGTAAAAGGATTTAGGAGATTATTGTGCTGTTGTGATGGCTTCTTTTTCTTCGGTGGTCAGTTCATTGTTTACAGGAGCACCGTTCTGGATTTCTTTGGTATAAATGCGGGTTCCTTCTCGCGTGTGGATTGATGAGATGATCATCCCATTGTCTTTGCTGTTGAGAAGGGCCAATGCAAAGCTCTGATTGCCACTATAATCATGAAAAGGATTGAATTTGACAAGACTAACCTTGTGAAGTGCCTTATGTGCATGTGCATTGATCGTATTGGAAATCTGAAATAATTCATGAATTTCCGTGTCAAATTCATGAATGCGTTTATTGTTATGCATGACAATATCCTCCAAAGCGATGCCTTTTTTACCGGCGCATAATGCTGAGAGTGCTTTGTGGCATGCACGCACTTTGATCAGTGCGATAATTCCGCATATGCAGGCAATCACAGAAAAAGCTATGGCGACAATATCAATGGTGGAGAATGCAAAAGAGGGGGCAAACATAAAAGTGATTCTGATACGATTATTTGTCACAATAGCATCAAAATTCGCACTTGTAAAGCAAAAAGTCCGAAGATTACCAATTATTTTTGTGCGTACATCAGATCAAGAAATTCCCAAAATTTGTCTTTTCCGCCAATTGCGCCGACACATTCGGCAGTTTCAGCTTTTTCACGGGCATGTGGATGCGATTCATCGATCGGCATGTGGCGAAATGCCCAGCGAATCGTATCGGGATAATCCGGCATAATGTGGGAAATAGAGGTGTGAAATTTTTTGCAGTACGGACAGTCCATGTCGGAATACATTATGACGGTAATGCGTGCGTCGTCTTTTCCAGATGTCCAATCATTATCGGCGATGGGGGTGAGCTCTGTCGTGGCGCTGATGTCCTTTGCTTTGGGATTTTTCCCGGCGAGGAGATCGTCAAAAAATGTGCGCATGCCTTTTTCGTCATAAGCACCAGGAATTTCATAGATTGCGTGATTGGTCAAAACAAAACTGTGTGGTGTGCCTTTAACGCCGGCTTTTGTACCACTGTCGCTGTCACTTTGCACTTTGTCTGCATAAGTTTTTTCTGAAACACATGTGCGGATCTTTTCAACATCAAGCCCGAGGGATGTGATGATTTCCTCTGTCGATTGTGTCGTATCTTTTTTTTCTGGTGATGTTTTTTGCGCAGTTGTTACGGGATTTTTTTGGGGTGCATCAAATGATAGATGATCTGTGACCGTGAGACCGAGGAGGCCAAAAAGGATGACTGCAAGCGCCACTATGAATCCATGCCAAAATGAAGGCCAATGCGTCGTATGTTTTTCCATAAGATATGTTTATCATTACGTCATTTAGTGTACGCATTTCACAAAAATTGCGCAAGTGGTAAAAATTCATTATGATAGGAGGTATCATGATTATTCGATAATTTTTATACAAATGATCACTCAATCAACTGCACCATTATTGGAGCGAAGGGAAATCGCTCCGCAGACGTACCAATATTTTTTTGAAAAACCGGATGGTTTTGATTTTGTTGCCGGACAGTATGTATTTTTGGATTTTGCGCAACCGGTCAATCGTGATGATCGACCGAGCATGCGCGCTCTGTCAATTGCTTCTGCGCCATATGAAGATCGACTGATGTTTGTCATGCGCGACAGTGAAAGTGCATTCAAGAAAAACATGCGTGCGATGAATGTGGGAGATGAGATCTTGATCAAAGGACCATTGGGACATGTGTCAATTCCGGAAAATCTCCATCAACCGATCACGTTTCTGATCGCAGGGGTGGGGATTACGCCTGTGCGATCCATGCTCAAACAAGAAGAACACATCAAATCGTTTCGCCCGGTCACAGTGATCTTTTCAAATAAAACAAAAGCGGATATTGTTTTGCGAGAAGATATGGATGCGATCTCATTGCAAAATTTCAAATTGATACACACATTGACCCGCGAAGAAGGGGAATGGGAGGGCGCAAGGGGACGCATTAATGCGGAAATGATCAAAGAAAATGTTGACGACATCACCAATCAGATGTACTATGTTGTAGGTACGGGAGAGTTTATCACAGCCATTCGTGACGTTCTGACAGAGCTAAACGTACCAAAAGAAAAGATCATCTTTGACAATTTCGGATAGAAAATAACGCAAGAGCGCTCGCGGGCATGCCCGCCGAAGCCTCTGGCGAAGTGCGGGTGTCGTATAGTGGCTTATTATATCAGCCTTCCAAGCTGAGGACGAGGGTTCGATTCCCTTCACCCGCTCATCGAAATCAAAAAGAGTTCCACATTGGGACTTTTTTTGATTTTGTCTTGGTGGAAGGGAATCGAATTAAAAGGGGGTTGGGAAAAAGAATTTTTCCCGTGGCGGAATTATTCAAACCGAGGGGTTTGAAAAGCGATTTGCAAAATCGCGCGTGAGATTTCCCTTCACCCGCTCAGACAAAAAAGTCCCATGAGATGGGGCTTTTTTGGTACTGGACATGGTAAGGTCGAAATATGGTAAAATTAAGATATGGATGTTGAAAAATTATTACGAGATAATAAAGATATTGATCAGACTGCAAAATTAGAAATGGCAGATAATTTTGAACGTGAGAAGATTTCTGAGATGCAAAAGCGAGTTGCTGAAGCAATAAATATTATTTATACAACAAATTTATTCGATCAAGAATATCTAACTCAAATTATTTTGACCGCGCAAGGAAACAATGGTAAAAAATACAGATTTACAAAAAATAATGTAGTAGAAGTTGATAAAGATGATTATAAAGATGATGACTTTGTACAAGGTCGTCGAAGAGATTTTGTAGAAATTGCACCACGTGAGGATTTTGAAATTCATATGAAAAAGGCTCTCAAGGAAAAAAGAATTTTTGAGGTCGATTTCTTTGATGATGTCATTACATATGAAGAGTTTATTGCACATGAAATCGCACACAATCAATTTGATTTAAAATATTTTGATAAATTTGGTGAATATGAAGAAGTTGATGGAAAAACAGATGTCGCCAATGAATACAGAAAAAAATTAAAAGATATAATTATTCCACTTGTTAAAGAATATTATCAATATGTTGAAATGGAAAAATTTACTTTTAAAAGACAACAAATAGCTGAAATATATGCCTTTTTATATCAAAGAGAATTTTGTAAAAGAAGTGGTATAAATAATGATATGCACAATAAATTAGATATAAAATCGCAAGAATTTTTCAGAGATCCACAAAAGATGCTGGAAACATTCAACAAAGAAAACAATCATGATTTTTCAATAGAAGGGCATGTATACAATGAGAGTCACGTTTTGTCTTTAGCTGTTGCAAGACTTATAGAGGAAAAATATCCAAATTGGGAGGATAGAATGGCTATTTTCCAATTCTAAATATTGTAAATATATGAATTGATATTAGAGTTTTCACCACAAAAAATTCGAACATCCCTCCAAAGGCGGACAGATATTACCTACTCGGCTCAGGCTCAAAAAGCTCCATTTCATGGTGCTTTTTTGTATACCCTTCATGCAACGTTCGAACTGGACGTTGACTTTTGATTTATTTTATGCTATCTTTTTAAGTTCATGTGTTCTTTTATTTTTTAGTGGAGTCTCACATTTGTGGCAAAATCTAACTTAAAAGGTGGAGATATGGAAAAAATTGACACAGCCATGTTATTGGCAATTGCGGAGCATCTACGAAAAAATCAGCATGCCCTCATGGATAGTATTTGGCAAAATTCTGAAACAGAGGCGATTGTCCACCAAACAATTTGTGCCAGCGATCTCAATTTTCGCAAAAAAAGTGATGCGTTTTCTTGGGTGGGTAACAATGTGATGCAAAATAATTGTTTTGGTCCTCAAAATTATTCTGGTTTACGTCGACTTCTTGATGGAGGTTACATGATCATGGAGAGTTATCGTGGCGAGTGTGCTTGTCCAGAAAACACACACATGGTTGATGGAGCGCCTCAAATTTTGCGGATTACAAACAAATTATTGCAATACGTTTTTGACAAACATCTGAATTAGTCAGGCGGAGGTAAACTACATGTTGCCAAGAGAAAAACAATTTTCAAAGTTAGATTGTCTATGGTTTCATCATGGAGGAAGTGTACTTGGTTTTTCTGGAAGACCGGGTCTGAATGATAAAATGCAAGGAAATAGATGGAGGCTTGTTGATGCTGAAATGTTGGAATATATTTTTGAAAATCATCAACGGTTCCTGCATCGGCAGGACGGCTATCTTATTGCCACTCATCCTGATTGCATTGAACATGATGGTGATGATCTAATTGTTTCATGTATTGCAAGCTCTGATGAAGAGGGCTTGGTTTTTACAAAACTGCAACTTGATCGAGGAATGATTTGGGATCATTCCAGAATAAAAGTATTGGTTGTTAAATAGGAGAAAATGCGATGGAGAAGGCGAGTTTTGTTGGGGTGTGTATGTCGGGACCGGGTGGGGCTGATTTTCCGAAAGTGTTTCAATCAGGGCATGTGAAATTGCTCGTCGAAGGATTGCCAGCACAAACCATGAACACATTGAAAAGGGGAGCAAGCTACGAGATCCTATATGATCTTGATCAGGTACATGTTGTACAAGAAGAACCTGAAATTTTTCGCGATCGGAAAGCAGAGGCTACAAAGTTGTAGGTGTATATTCTCAGGAACAACCTCATCGGTCACAGCAGTGATCGGTGAGGTTTTTATTTTTCAAAAAATTGTATAAAATCAGTATTTTGGTTACAAAAAGTTCGAACGTCATTACCTACGCGGCTCAGACAAAAAAGTCCCATGAAATGGGGCTTTTTTGTGCCCAATATGCAAAGGTCGAACTACTGTTGATTTCTAATAAATTAAGGAATTTGAATAATTATTATTGTTTCATCAATTCGTTCACCTCCTATTTTTTTGATGGAAGGATATTTTTCTCTGAGGGTTTCATAATTTGTCATTGATAGTGCTAGGTATGATCCAGAGGAGGGAATGGAATCTTTTTTAATATCAATAATTTTGATTTTATCTCCTAAATACCAATAAAGAGGAATATCGGCCTCAGCATCTACATCGATATATATTTGATCAATTTTATTTTTTTCTACAAATTTGACTATTTTTTTGGTACCTTGACCCCAATCATAATTTGAGTCAGTTGCAATTTTGTATCCGTTGGTCGTTCCATGTCCAAAGAAATTGTAATATTCTAAATAATTCGGAAAAGATAACATGACTGATAAAAATATACTTGAAAAAATTATTATAAAAAAGTATTTAATTTTTATTTTAAGAACTTCCTCATTCCAAAAAGAGCCAATTGCTTTTGCAGTTAGAATGGTTATTGCAAAAATTATAGGCAATATATGTCGCAGTCCTATTTGTAAATTAGAAGAAATTGTTGTAACTGTGAATAAATAAATAAAAATGAGAAAGAATAACATTAAGGGGTTTTTCAAAAAATTTACAAATCTATCTTTTAGGGGCTCATGTGATGAGAAAAATTTCCAAATTACAATTAAAATTCCAAATAAATTCAATAGTAATAATCCAATTGGCATTTTTGTTAAGTATAGAATTGGAAAGTATAATAATCCGGCCCCCTCAGATCCATAGAAATTTCCCATGAAATATATCTGCTGATAAGCAACATCTAACCTGGAAAAAACCATTAAAATACCAGAAATATATTGAGTGGCTCCCTTTAAAAAAGAATTGTCTGCGGATATAATTAAAATATCCTTTAAGTTCAAGAGGGTTTTATCTGGATGTAAATAATTTATTTGAGCAATTATATCCCTACCCTCCATGTTGTATGTATGGAAATAATAATAAATAGCAATGACAAAAAAGTTTAATCCAATAAAGATGATGAAATTTAAAAAGTACTTAGCAATATGGGTTAAATTTCTTTGTTTGGTTATGACATAGATTAGACCTCCGATAAATATTGTTGGAATCAAAATAATTGAAGAAAATTTTGAAAGAAGTGCAAGTGATAAAAAAAATATTGATGTCAATAATGATTTAAAGTAATATTTTTTCTTTACAAAATTTCGAATATATATAGAAAATGTGACAATTGCAATCATTTGCAAAAGGGAGGACATAAAATCCATTGCCACTAAAGATCCTTGGGCAATATTAAATTGTAAGAAAACTATTGAAAACAAAGACACGAGAGCAATCCTTTTGCTCCATGTCTTTGATAAGAATAAATATAGCAGAAATAAAAAAATTGTATTAAAAATTATAACTGATAATCTTGCCAAAAAGGTAATTAAACTCGGATCGTTTTTTGGATTAAATAGAAATATTGCAGCCCAGTCCCATTGAGCATTTTGTATTTCAAGGTTTTTTGAGAAGGTAAATTCTTTTGGAGGATATTGATGCCAAAGAACACCCTCATCGATGGTTTTATCTTCCTTTATTTCCGGAAAATGAGGTTTATAGAGCAAAAGTGGTAATGCTGATAAATCTTTTATGAGGGGAGGATGTTCAACGTTTAAAAAATATTTTCCTGTTTTTAAATAATAATAACCACTCGGAATATGTGCCATCTCATCGGTAGTTATTGCATTTCCCCAATATTTGAAATTTTTATAATCAATACTTGCTGTGGATGCGAGAGTAATAAAAAAATAAAAACAGCAAAAAATCACTGCTATTAGATTTGATTTTTTGAAAAAATTACTCACAAGGAATCTCATAGTCTTTACACTCGTCAGTTAATAAGGCATTTTTTTGATTTTTTTCTGTCACAATCAAGGCTTCTACTTTTTTGATTATTTTCTCATTCCTGTCTATATTATCCTTTTTGCGCTCAATGCTTCTTTTTATTACGTCATATATGTCGCCACCTTTGCTATAATCATCCAATTCAGATTTCTTCTCATCTATATACTTTTTATCTTTTTTAATTTCATCCTTACAACTTTCAATTGCTTTAGTCCTGTCGCCTCTGATTTTTCCCCAAGAAGTTCCATTATCGTTAAAAATCTCTATTTCTTCTGTGCCTATTGCCACAATTTTTAATTTACAATTTTTTTTGATATTTTCGCACTTTGTAAGTTCTTCTTGACCATTTTTTTCTTCCTCCGCTTTCAGTAGCTCATTTTGAGATTTATCAAACTCGTTAATTTTTTCTTGTTGTTCGGGAGTGGTTTCTCCTAATTTTGGATTTTCTAAGTCAAATTTTATGCCTTCACCATCACTTTTAGAGCAACCTGAAAATATTGTTATAATGCATATCAGGACGAGATAAATTGTTGATTTAAGCATATTTTCAATATTTAATGATGTATATAAAATTTAACATATTATTGACTTAATAGCACATGAGGTTTTTATACTTGTTTTTTGATTTTTAAAACAAAGTTTTGTTTGAGAATTTTTGCCACAAAAAGTTCGGACAGCTCTTCAGAGCCTGCCTGCCGGTAGGTGGGGTGGACAGGCATTACCTACTCGGCTCAGATAAAAAAGTCCCATTAAATGGGGCTTTTTTTGGTACCCACTATGCAACGTTCGAACTAGAGTGGACAAATAACAAATATTATGCTATTATGAAACGTTTTGTATACTTAAAAATATAAATATTTTTGAATTTAATATAAAGGGAGAGAATCTATGAACTGGAATGAATTGGCAGAAAAGTTTGTTAGTGGCTTTAAAAAATCTGATCTTTCGCAAAAAGGAATGGGTGTGACGGATTCGGAAGCCGTTAGGTTGCGAAAAAAGATGAAGGAAAGCAGATATGAAGGTTCAATGGCATTTTTTATTTGCAAAAGAGTCAACGAAGTATTTAACAATTGCGATGGCAAAAAAAAGAAAATGGTTGCACTTTTGCGCAATGTCAATTTAGACACATCTTCAGATGATGATCTGATCGATGTTGCTGCTCAAATAAAATCTGAGATTGGAAGCCTAGATGATGTTATATCTGCAAAAAAAAGTCAGAACGAAGCCATCGACTTTTGTAAAAAAATTCAAGAATTGCAAATATCAATCTAGCTATAAAATTCTCAAATTTAAAACCTCATCGGTCACAACAGTGATTGGTGAGGTTTTTCTTTTTGAAAAGCAAAGTATTTCAAAGTGTCACTTTCACCATAAAGAGTTCGAACGTCCCTCCAAAGGCGGACAGGCATTACCTACGCGGCTCAGACAAAAAAGTCCCATGAAATGGGGCTTTTTGTTATAAAAACAAATAAAATAGGTATAGTATAGGTATAAATTAGGTATAACTATACCTATATTGACAAAAGGTATAATATAGGTATAATATAGGTATAATTATACCTATACAATATTATATGTTTTTTAAGCTCAAAAAGCCAGATTTATCAAAAATAGAAAATGAAGAAATCATAAAAATTCTAGAAGGTGATCATGCTCTGGAAGTTTTTGATTTTGTTAAAAAAGTAAATAAATCAGAATATTTATTTTGGGACAAGGTGCAATATAAAGAGCCATCTCCAAAGGGCATTTCGAAAGAAATGCTTTGGAAGTTAATAAAAATGTTTAGATCTTCACAGGAGATTTCTCCAATCAAAGATAAAAATGAAATATATTTTAAATGGTCACGACTTGATTATTTTGAAGAGTTTTTTCACGAACTGGATATGCATACAGGCGGAGAGCTTTTTGTTGGTTCTGGGGAATTAAATAAAGCTAGTAAACAGAAATTGATCAGTAGAGGAATAATGGAAGAGGCCATTGCATCTTCTCAATTAGAAGGAGCTGCTACTAGCAGACATGCAGCAAAAAAAATGTTGAGAGAAGGTAGAAAGCCATCAAATAAATCAGAACAAATGATCGTCAATAACTATCTTTCAATGAAACAAATAGAAGATAGGTTTAAAGACGAGGAAATGAGTCTGGATTTGATTATGGAATTGCATTCACTAATAACAAAAGAAACGGTTGATTCTCAAGGAGAAAAACCAAGATTGAGAAATGTGGGCGAGCCTATCTATGTGACCGATGAAATTGATGATGTGATATATCATGAAGGTCCGAATATTGAATTTGTTAAAAAGGAATTGAAAATATTGATTGATTTTGCAAATAATAAAAACAAAAATGAATCATTCATCCACCCAGTTCTAAAGGCTATTATGATTCATTTTTGGATGGGATATTTGCATCCGTTTACTGATGGAAATGGAAGGTTGGCGAGGTTGCTATTTTATTGGTATCTAATTAAAAATAATTATTGGGCGTTTGCATATCTGCCTGTCTCAAAGGTTATTAAAAATTCAAAGAAGCAGTATAAAATGGCTTATGTTTATAGTGAGCAAGATGATAATGATATGACATATTTCTTGGACTATAATATGAGAAAAATTAGAATGGCAGTTGAGGAGTTTAAGACATATTTGAAACATCAGTCAGAGAAAAATGTTGAAATGAATCAAAAAAGTGAAACAGAGTATAACTTAAACATGAGACAAGTTCAATTATTACAATATCTATTTGGAAATCCCGAGGAAAGAACTACTCTTGGTGCTCATATGAATGTAAATCAAATTGCGAAGATGACTGCGAGTAAGGACTTAAAAAACTTGGTGTCTAAGGGTTTTTTGGAATCGCAAAAACAAGGTCGACACGTATATTACTATGGAACTAGTAAAATAAAGATATTATTTCACTAAATCAGGTATTATATATTCTTGCAGTGCTATATCTTTCCTGTAAAAAGTTCAAACGTCATTGCCTACTCGGCTCAGACTCAAAAAAGCTCCATTTCATGGGGCTTTTTGTTATACCCTTCATGCAACGTTCGAACTGAACGTTGACTTTTATTGTTACAATTGCAGCAATTAGGGTTACCTTTAGGTTTTAGATCTCATGTGATATGGTGGGATGCATATTTGCATCATCATTACCATAAATTCTATGAGAAGAAACACAATAGAGGAAACCATCCATA